>CAIVJV010000294.1 GCA_903906325.1 uncultured Gemmatimonadota bacterium | reverse complement strand
CGGGCTTCTATGATGTGGCGCGGATGGCACGCGCGACGGAGTTGCTCGATGCGGTGACGGGGGCGGGGATCCCGACGCCGCGCACGACGAACGCCGAGGCGATGCGCACGATGCAGCGCGACATCGTCTCGGGGATCGGGCTCCGGTGGCGTGGGCTCGCGATCGAAGGGGCGGAGTCGGTGGGGGATACGGCGGCGGTCCGGCATCTGCGCTACTGGCAGGGGCGGATGCATATGACCGACACCGCGGCGACCCTCTTCGCCTATTGGTGGCAGCATCTCCCGGAGGCGGTGTTCCGTGATGAGTTGGGTGACGACTGGCCGAAGGCGCGGCATCTGGTGATCGCCGCGCTCGAGGACAGCGCGGGGGCGTTCATCGACGATCGCACTACCCCGGCACGAGAGACGCGGCGTGAGGTCGCGGCGGTCGCTATGCGGAAGGCGCTCGCCGAGCGGTGGGCGCGGCCCTTCGGCGCGGTGCAGACACTGACGATCCGGCATCCGCTCGCGGTCGTCGGGGTGCTGGATCGGTGGCTCGGGCTCACCCGTGGGCCGTACAGCTCGCGCGGGGATGCGGCGACCCTGGATGCGGCGTTCGTGGAATTCGACGAGGTGCGTCGCGGGTTCGATACCGTCGCGGGGGCGAGCATGCGCTTCGTCCTCGATTGGGCCGATGTCGATGGCTTCACCTTGAGTCGCCATCTCGGGCAGTCGGGGAATCCGCTCTCGCCGCACTTCGACGACTTCCTCGAGAGCCATCTGATCGGTGAGGCGTGGCCGATGCCCTTCACGCGGGCGAAGGTGGCGGAGCGTGCGGTCTCGACCTGGACGTTGCGGCCCGCCCCCGCGCGATGAGCGTCACGACCGACGCCGCGCTACACCGCCAGCGGGTCCGCGCGATCATCGGTGGCTCGATCGGGAATCTCGTCGAGTGGTACGATTGGTACGCCTACTCCGCGTTCGCCCTCTACTTCGCCGGAGCCTTCTTCCCGCGGAGCGATGTCACCGCGCAGCTCCTGCAGACGGCGGCTGTGTTCGCGGTGGGGTTCTTCATGCGCCCGGTGGGGAGTTGGCTGATCGGGCGCTATGCGGACAGGCATGGTCGCCGTGCGGCACTCACCCTCTCCGTGACGCTGATGTGCGCGGGGTCGCTCCTGATCGCGGTGACGCCCGGGTATGCGACGATCGGGGTGATGGCGCCGGTCCTCCTCGTAGTCGCGCGGTTGCTGCAAGGGATCAGCGTGGGTGGGGAATACGGGGCGAGCGCGACGTACCTGAGTGAGCGGGCGGGCCGTGCACGGCGCGGGTTCTACTCGAGCTTCCAGTACGTGACGCTGATCTTGGGCCAACTCCTCGCCCTTTCGGTCTTGCTCGTGTTGCAGCGGGTGATGAGCGAGGCGGCGCTGATGGCGTGGGGGTGGCGGATCCCCTTCGTGCTGGGGGCGTTCGCCGCGGTGAGCGCGATCTGGATGCGGCGGAGCCTCGATGAGACGACGAGCTTCACCGTGGCGAAGGCGGCGGGGGTGGTGGCGCAGACGCCGACCGGCCTTCGCGGACTCCTCTCGCATGGCCGCGCGGTGGCGACGGTCTTCGGACTCACCGCCGGTGGGGCGCTCGCCTTCTATGTGTTCACGACCTACGCACAGAAGTTCTTGGTGAATACCACCGGATTCAGCAAGGCGATCGCTTCGCAGATCAACGCCGCGACGTTGGTGATCTTCATGTGTGTGCAGCCGCTGATCGGGGCCTGGTCGGACCGGATCGGGCGACGGCCGATCCTGATGACGTTCGGCGCGTTCGGGGCGTTGGGGACGGTCCCACTGCTCACCGCGCTCGAGACGGCGCGGAGCCCGCTCGTCGCCTTTGCGCTCCTGACCGGGGCGCTCCTCGTGGTCGCCTGTTACACGTCGATCAATGCCGTGGTGAAGGCGGAGCTCTTCCCCACCGAGGTCCGGGCCCTCGGCGTCGCGCTCCCCTACTCGATCGCCGTCTCGCTCTTCGGCGGGACGGCGGAGTACATCGCCCTCTGGCTCACGGGGATCGGCCACGAGCGGTGGTTCTATTGGTATGCCGCCGCCGTGATGG
>CAIVJV010000293.1 GCA_903906325.1 uncultured Gemmatimonadota bacterium | reverse complement strand
GACTACATCGGGTTCTACGCTCGACTCGGGTTCATCCCCGCGCATCTGACGATCACCGTCACCATCGATGCGGGGGCCCCGGGGGGGCCGCTCCCCGAGCGGTTGAGCGCGCATCCCGAGGGCGCGCGGTCAGAGTTGCTCGAGGCGATCCGGCGCTGCACCGAGGCCGTCCGTCCCGGGGTGGCGTACGGACGCGAGATCCTGGGGACGTTGCGTCATGGCGTCGGGGACTGCCTCCTCCTACGGGACGCGGCGG
Source organism: uncultured Gemmatimonadota bacterium (assembly GCA_903906325.1). Classification (GTDB taxonomy): domain Bacteria; phylum Gemmatimonadota; class Gemmatimonadetes; order Gemmatimonadales; family Gemmatimonadaceae; genus Pseudogemmatithrix. Next base: position 6,081 of record CAIVJV010000293.1, on the reverse strand, counting down.
GCGACCTCGCGGGGTTCGCGCTGGTCCACGAGGTCCCACTCGTCGATGGGCGGGTGCTGGAGGAACTGCGGGTGCTCAAGCTCGTCGTGCGGACGGCGGCGGCGCTCCCCGGCCTGCTCGAGCGGCTCGGGGTCGCCGCGCGGCAGGCGGGCGCGTCACGGGTCGCGGTGCGTCTCCAAGGTGCGTACCCCGAGCTCCTGCGCCACTGCGTCGCGACCGGCGCCCGCGTACGGTGGACCGACTTGCGGATGACCCTCGCCGGTTACGACGAACCGACGCCGACGACGGGGATCGTGCTCTCCAACTGGGAGCTCTGAGTCAGCGTGACGGGGGCCGCGTGCCGCGCGCGCGTTCCGAGCGCTTCACGGCGCCGAGGACCAGCAGGAAGACGCCGAGGGTGAGGCAGGCGTGGATGAGGCCGGGGGCATCGAGCGCGAAGGTCGCGATCGCCCAGAACACGAGCAACACCACCCCGACGAGCGTGAGAAGATCCATGGTGCGTGGAATCAACCTGCATTGACGGTCTGCTGTCCAGTCTCGTAGCTTTGAGGGAGACGTCGACGGGACGGAGAGAATTCACTTTTTGAGCCGATAAGTCCTCCGAAGCGGATCCGACATCTCTGCCGACGCCATGCCCGGATGCCGGGAAGACGGACGTAGGGTGAGGGCCTCATGCATTCGACAGGGCTTCAAAAACCTCTCTTCGCTCCCACCGCTTGCCGGGGCCTCGTTCCAGTGGGACGGGGCCCCGGCGCACATCGCCGGACGGAACCCCGAGGGTCCCTCTGGGATTCATGTAAGATCGGGGGTGCGTCCCCCGTCGTCCTCTCGCCCCATCTCTCCCTCATGGCCGTCGTCCAGATCACCCGCATCGTCCGCTTCAATGCCGCCCACCGCGTCTACAATCCCGCGCTGAGCGACGAGGAGAACCAGCGGCTCTTCGGGAAGTGCAACAACCCGAACTGGCATGGGCACAACTACACGCTCGAGGTGACGGTGGAAGGGGCCGTCGACCCCATCACCGGCTTCGTGGTGAATCTCCGGGACATCAAGCAGGTGGTGGAGCGCGAGGTCGTCGAGCATGTGGACCATAAGAACCTGAACCTCGAGGTCCCCTTCATGGCGGGGACCATCCCGAGCACGGAGAACTTCGTGCTCGGCATCTGGCGCGTCCTCGCGCCGGCCGTCGCCCCCGCACGGTTAGCACGCCTCAAGCTCTGGGAGACGGAGAATCAGTATGTCGAATACGACGGGCGGTAAGGCCACCGGGCATCCGACCAAGCCGATCACGGGGTCGGATCAGTTCGAGGCCGCCCCGCCGATGCAGGCGGATCGGATGGCCGAGTTCGAGGAGATCATCCGGCGCGAGCTCGAGCTCGTCGGGGAGGATCCCGCGCGCGAGGGCCTGGTCAAGACCCCGGAGCGCGTCGCCAAGGCGATGTCGTGGCTGACGCGTGGCTACGGCATGGACGTCGCCGATGTCGTCGGCGACGCGGTCTTCGCCGAGGCGCACGCCTCGATGGTGATGGTCCGTGACATCGAGTTCTACTCGCTCTGCGAGCACCACATGCTCCCCTTCTTCGGGCGCGCGCACATCGCCTACATCCCGAACGGACGGATCGTCGGGCTCTCCAAGCTCCCGCGCATCGTCGAGGTCTTCGCGCGGCGGCTCCAGGTGCAGGAGCGGCTCACGCAGCAGGTGGCGGAGGCGATCGAGGTGGTGCTGCAACCCGAGGGTGTCGGCGTGGTGATGGAGGCCTCGCATCTCTGCATGATGATGCGCGGGGTGGAGAAGCAGGCGTCGAGCACCATCACCTCCGCGCTCCGTGGGAGCTTCAAGGACGACGCCAAGACGCGCGACGAGTTCCTGCGACTCGCGTACGCGCACACCTCGGCGCGATGACGCGGCCGCTCGCCGGCCGCACGGCGCTCGTGACCGGGGCCTCGCGCGGGATCGGTGAGGCGACGGCCCGCGCCTGTGCCGCCCTCGGGGCGCGCGTCCTCCTCGTCGCACGCGACGCGGTGGCCTTGGACCGCCTCGCCGCCACCCTCGGCCATGGGGCGCTCCCGCTCGCGACCGATCTGACCGCCGCCGGCGCCACGGCGCGGCTCGCGGCGCGGGTCCTCACCGCCCTCGACGGCGCCCCGGACATCGTGGTGCACGCGGCCGGGAGCTTCCCGCTCGCTGCCGTCGAGGCCACCACCGATGCCGACCTCGACCTCGCCCTCTCCCTCAACGTCGCCGCCCCACTCCGGCTCACGCGCGATCTCCTCGGGGCGATGCGGGCGCGCGGATCGGGGGATCTCGTGACGATCGGGTCGGTCGCCGATCGCACCGTCTTCCCCGGGAACGCGACCTACGCGGCCTCCAAGCATGCGGTGCGTGCCCTGCACGAGACCTTGCGCATGGAGACCCGTGGGTCGGGCGTCCGGGCGACCCTCGTCTCCCCCGCCGCGACCGATACCGCCCTCTGGGATCCGCATGATCCCGATGCGGCGCCGCATCTCCCCTCGCGCGCGGAGATGCTCCACGCCGCCGACGTGGCCGAGGCCGTCGTCTGGGCCGTCACACGGCCATCGCACGTCGACATCGAGGAGATCCGGCTCGCGCGCAGCTGACCGATCGCGCTCGCCCCAGACGCTCCCCCTCGCGCTCCCCCCATGCGCCTCGAACTCGCCGAACGCCTCCAATGTCCGAGGGATCACCGCCCGACCCCGCTCGTCGTGGTCGCCGCGGAGGTCGTGGACCGTGACCTGCGTCGCGGCACCGCTGGCTGCATGGAGTGCGGGCTCATGGCGCGGTTCCAGGACGGGGACCTGCGGTTCTCCGCTCACGCCGACGCGGGGCGTCCCGTGACGTCTACGCCGCCATCGGGAGGGGGCGTCGATCCCATGCGGGGGGGCGCGGCGCCGACGCCAGCGGCGATCGATCGGCTCCAAGCCCTCCTCGGACTCGCCGAATCCGGTGGGGCGGTCCTGCTCAGCGGTCGGTATGCGGCGTACGCCGCCGGTCTCCAGGCGCGACTCGATCTCCTCGTCGTGGTCGCGGATCCCGACGACCGCACCTTCACCTCGGCGTCACGGGTGATCGGTCGCACCCGGGTGGTGCCGTTCACCGAGGGGACCTTCCGCGCCGCCGCCCTCGACGACGCGGGATTGCTCGAGGCGGCGGTGGGCGTGCTCCGCGCGGGTGGACGGGTCGTGGCGCCCAGCGCGTGTGCGCGACCGGCCGCGATCGCCTCGCTGGCGGCTGACGCGACCGAGTGGGTCGGGGAGCGGCATGTCACGCCGACCGTGATCCCCCTGCAGCGTTCCGCCACCGCGCGTCCAGCGACCTGAGCGGACGACCCCGCCGACCGTGCGGGGTCGTGGGGCGCGGATCAGCCCTTCGGGGCGATGCGGACCCAGAAGCGGACCGGACTCCCCGCCACGGGACGACCATGCCGCCGGACCTCCGCCACCACCTCGACGCTGTCGGTGGGCACCGGGAGTCGGTTCGAGAAGACCCGCAGGCGGCGAACGGAGGTGCCGCTGGTCGATGTGGTATCGAAGACGCCGCGTCGTCCGGCACTGCTCTGCAGCACGGCGAGCGTCGTGTCGGTGGGGGCGAGCGTATCCCCTCGATACACCAGGCGCCATCGCACCGGCCATCCCACCACGTTCCCGAGCGGTGCCGTCGGCGCCGAGCGGTGACGGACCGCGATGCCGATGTCGCCCGTCAGGTTCGCGCTCCCGTCGGGGAGCACATAGTCCAGCGTGAGGCGCGGCGCGCCGGTCGCGCTCACCGTATCGGGGCGCGGGGTGACGATGATCGAGCGTCGCGCGCTCTGCAGCGTCCCCGACGAGGCGAAGACGCGGATCACCCCCGACTGGCGCGTGGTCGTCACGTAGCCCGTCGGGCTGATCGTGACCCCCGTATCCGGTGAGAGGAAACGGAACTCGGCGTCGGGGATCACGGCCCCACGTCCGTCATACGCCGTGGCCTGGAGCGGCGCGGCGACCCCGAGTGAATCGCGGAGCGTGTCGCCCACGATGATCGCGGGGAAGGGGATCCCGGAGAACTCGATCGCATTGAGCGTCCCCGCGGATCCCACCGGGGCCTCGCATCCGAGGAGGAGCCCGAGCGCGAGGGTCGGCACGCCCCAGCGGATCGCGCCACGTCGCCCACCGCAGGGCCGCCGCGACATCGTCAGCACCCCATCCGCTCGGCGAGTCGCCGCGCCAGGGCGACGTAGGCCAGCGCGGCGGGATCGGCCGGCGCGCGCACCACCACCGGCTGCCCCGTCGCGAACGCATCCGCGACCGCGGCGCTCCGCGGGATCACGAGGTCCAGCATGAGGTGCGCGGGGACCTTCGTGCGGATGAAGCTCGCCGTCGTCTCACACGCGGGGTTCCCCGCCTCGTACATCGTGAGGAGGATCCCGTCGAACACGAGGCGCTCCTGGTGCGACACGATGTCCTGGATGCCGCGGAGGATCTGTGGCGTGGTCTGCAGGGCGAGCGGTTCCGCTTGCAGCGGGACGAGCACGCGGTCGGCGCAGGCGAGGGCGGCGCGGGTCACGGGGCCCAGCCCCGGCGGCGTATCGAGCAGGACGACGTCGCAGCGCGCACTCGCCTGATTGAGCAGGCGCGCGAGGAGGTCTGATGAGGCGATCCCCTCCTGATACGCGGAGTGATCCGCCGCCTCCGTCACGCTCCCCGCGAGCATCACGCGCAGCCAGGGGAGGGTGGTGGGCAGGAGGATCTCCCGGAGCCCCCGCAGGCCGAGGAGGTAGTCGGCGAAACCGTAGGGTGGATGGTCCGGCCGGAGTCCGACCCCGAACCGCACCGAGCCCTGCGGGTCGGTGTCGACGAGGAGGGTGCGGAGGCCGCGGCGGGCGAAGGCGGCGGCCAGGTTGACCGCGGTCGAGGTCTTGCCGACGCCTCCCTTCTGACTGACGATCGCGATGGTGGCGCCCATCTCAGCTCGGCGTCGATCCCCCCGATCCGCCGCGCGCGCCATGGAGCTGATCGAGGGTGGCCTGGGCGTGCGCGATCCAGCGGTCCGCATCCTCCCCGCTCGGGGGATGCGCGAGGAACGCCGAGAGATGCGAGGCGGCGCCAGCGGCGTCCCCGCGCTTGATCAGCAGGAACGCGAGGCCGTAGTGCGCGCCGCTCGCGGTTGCATCGACCTCGATCGCCCGCCGGTAGGCCCGGATCGCCTCTTCCACCCGTCCCACCTTGGTGAGGGCGATCGCCATGTTCTGGAGGATCCGGAGATCGGTCGGGTGCTCCCGGAGCGCCAATCGGTAACTCGTCACCGCCGCGTCGAAGTCGCCCTGACGCTCCAACACCAACGCCTCGTTCAGGTAGTCGAGGCGCTGCCGGGCGAACGAGGACTCAGAACGGCCGCCGAAGAGGCGGTCCCAGAATGCCATGGCGTGTCGAGAGAGGATGGGGGCAAGCTATCCGTCCTGACAGGGGCCAGCAACCGCGCCGACGCGCCGACGTGCGCGGGGATGCGCGCGCACTCAGGCGAGCGCGTCCAAGGCCTCCACATACTGTCCGCCGGCCGCGATCCGCTGATACACCTGCGCCAGCACCGCCGGGCTCCCGACCAGGAACCGGCAGGCGCTCGCCCCACTCGACCGACAGGTGACCTCCATGCACCCCACCGGCGCCTCCGCCACCCGGCCCAGGAGGTCGGCGAACATCCCCGCCGTGTAGTAGCAGGCGGGATAGGGCATCGGCGGATCGGCCTCGGCCTCGGCCCAATCGTCCGAGTCGATCGCGAGGACCACGTCGCCGATCGGGGTCACCGTGATGCGTCCCCACCCCGCCTCCGCGAGGAAGCGCGTGAGCGCCGCCTCGAAGGTCGCCATCGGGAGCGCCGCGGGCGCGGCGAGTCCGTGGCGACCACACCATCCGGTGAAGGCGTCGAGCACGGAGGCCCCCCCCGCGAAGCCGGCCTCCTGGAGGACGCTCGCGAACCCGTCGCCCAGATCCCGCACGAGGGCGGAACGCAGGGCCCGCAACGAGGTGTGCGGGACCGAGGAGAGGGCGAGGGGATCAGGCGTGGGCGCGGTCATCGGCGGGGGGAAT
>CAIVJV010000292.1 GCA_903906325.1 uncultured Gemmatimonadota bacterium | reverse complement strand
GGTCGCCGCCGACCTCTACGGCAGTTACGCGCGGCTCCGCGAAACGACCCCGATCGCACGCCTCGCCGGTGAGGCCTGTTGGATGCTCACCCGCCATGACGAGGTCCACGCGGCCTGGCGCGACCGGCGACTCGGCGCGGATTTCTCGCAGCGCTTCCGCGCGGAGGAGTTCACGCGCCCAGAGGCCCTCGAGCCCTGGCGCGACCCGCGCTATCCGCACTTCGCGGCCTACGCGCGCTGGGACCTGCTCGCGATGGAGCCCCCCGACCATACCAAGCTGCGGCGCTTGGTCTCCCTCGCCTTCACCCCGCGCACGGTGGAGGCGCTCCGCGCGCCATCGCTCGCCCTCGTCGATCGGGCCCTGCACGAGGCCGCCACCCGCGGGGTGCTGGACATCGTCGGCGATCTCGCCGAGCCGCTCTCGCTCGGCATCATCTGCACGCTGATCGGCGTACCGGAGGCCCAGCGCTCCGAGGTGCTGCGGCTCTCGCATGCGGTGGTCCGGATGTATGAGCCGACCGCGACGGATGAGGAGCGGCTGGCCGCGGACTGTGCGGTCCGTGACTTCGGTGCCTTGGTGGGGCAGCTCATCGCCGATCGTCGCGCCGCTCCACGTGAGGATCTCCTCAGCGGCCTCTTGGACGCGATGGTCGGCACCGAGCGTCTCTCCGACGCACAGATCACGAGCACCGTGATGGTGCTCCTGATGGCGGGACATGAGGCTTCGGTGAACGCCGCGGCGAACGGGGTGGCCGCGTTCGCCGCGCATCCCGACGAGTGGGCGGCGCTGCGCCGCGGGACCGTCCCCGTGGGGGTGGCGATCGAGGAGATCCTCCGCTGGGACCCCCCGTTGCAGCTCTTCCGGCGCTGGGTGCTGGAGGAGGGGGTGACGTACGGTGGCGTGGCGATCCCGCGTGGCGAACGGATCGGGCTCTGCATCGGCTCGGCCAATCGCGATCCGCGACGCTACCCCGACCCTGACGCCTTCCGCATCGCGCGTGGGGAGGCCTCGCATCTCGCCTTCGGGGGCGGGATCCATTTCTGCCTCGGTGCGCCCCTCGCCCGGCTCGAGCTCGCCGTCCTCTTCGAGGCGCTCGCGGCACGGGTGCCGCACCTCGCGCTGCGCCCCGGGGCGGTCCGCCGTCCGGGGTTCCAGTTCCGCGGCTACGCCGCTCTCCCCATCGCGCTCCCGTAGTGCGCCGCGCGCATCGCCCAGGACGCATATTCCCCCCGATGGGCACAGGGCCTCACTATCTTTCGCGGGTAGCCCGGATGGCGGAACCGGCAGACGCAGGGGACTCAAAATCCCCCGAGGGCAACCTCATGTGGGTTCGATTCCCACTCCGGGCACTGCGATATCTCGCGCTCGCGGCGGTGGCCGCCTGCGCCGCGCCGACGGCGCCGTCCTCGCCCACGCCGGATGCGGGGCTCCCCCCGTTCGTGGTCCCCGCGATCGCACGGGAGTTCCGTGGGATGTGGATCGCGACGGTCGCCAACATCGATTGGCCCTCGCAGGCGGCGCTCCCCGTGCAGACCCAGCAGCAAGAGCTCGTGCACCTGCTCAGCGTCGCCGAGCAGACGCGGCTGAATGCGGTCATCCTGCAGGTACGTGCCGCCGGTGACGCGCTCTACCCCTCCACCCTCGAGCCGTGGGCCCGGTCGCTCTCGGGGCAGCAGGGGACCGATCCAGGCTACGATCCCCTGCGATTCGCGATCACCGAGGCCCATGCCCGTGGGCTCGAGTTGCACGCCTGGTTCAATCCGTTTCGGGCAGGCAACCTCAGTGACACCATCCGATTGGCGGACACCCATCTGGGTCGGCGACGTCCCGACCTGCTCCGGCGGTTCTGCGGGCAGCTCTGGTTCGACCCGGGTGAGGCGGCGGTGCAGGACCATGCGATCGCCGTCATCAGCGATGTGGTTCGTCGCTACGACGTGGATGCCGTGCATCTGGATGACTTCTTCTATCCGTATCCGAGCCCGAATTGTCCGAATCTCGATTTCCCGGATAGCGCAGGCTATGCCCGCTTCGTCGCCGAGGGCGGGACGCTCTCCAAGGGGGAGTGGCGCCGGTCGAACGTCAATCGGTTCGTGGAGCGCCTCTATCAGGAGGTCCGCGCCCTCTCGCCGCATGTGCGCGTGGGGATCAGCCCGTTCGGGATCTGGCGGCCGGGGAACCCCGCCGGTGTGACCGGACTCGACGCCTTTGCCTCCATCTACGCCGACTCCCGCCGGTGGTTCGCCGAGGGCTGGGTCGACTACTTCGCTCCGCAGCTGTATTGGTCGATCGCCTCCACCGGGCAGAGCTTTCCCGCGCTCCTCGATTGGTGGCGTGAGCAGAACGAGCGTCGGCGGCACCTCTGGCCGGGACTGGCTTCGTACCGCGTGGCCGATGGGTCCAGCGCCCCCTACAGCAGCATGGAGATCCCGAATCAGATCGCCTTAGTCCGCCAGCAGCAGGCGACCCGCATCGGCGGGGCCTCGGGCACGATCCTCTACAATGCGAGCAGCGTCCGGCTCGACCGGGGGGGATTTCGGAGCACCCTGACGGAGACGCATTACGCCGCAGGGGCCATCCCGCCGGCGACGACCTGGCTCGATGCCACGGAGCCGGCCACGCCGGTGGTGACGGTCACACGGGGGTCGGGTGAGGTCCGGGTCCAGGTCGCGGGGGATGGGGACGCCTTCTGGTGGTTCGTCCGGTGGCGGGATGCCGGAAGGTGGCAGTCGCGACTCGCCCCGGCCTCGCTCACCACGCTCACCCTCATCGGTGGGAACATCGATGGGGTCGCCGTCGCGGCCGTGGACCGGGTGGGGAACGCCTCGCCTGATGCGGTCTGGAGGCGGTAACGACGTCGCGTGCTTGCCAGTTCGCGACCCCGGTCCAATAGTTGAGAGCGTGGATTCTCCGTTCTCATCCCATGAGCGCCTGACCATGCCGGTCCGGGCTCGTGCCCCGCTCTGGGCGCGGTGTCTCCGATGTGTCCCGAGGCTGGTCACGGGGCTCATCGTCATAGGGAGCGCTGGCGCCCAGGTCCCACGCGAGATCGTCCCCATCGCCCCTGGGGCGACGTTGGTCCAGAACATCGCCGCACATCAAGCGGCGGTCGCCGGTGTGGCCTTCAGTCTCGATGGCCGTTTCCTCGCCTCGGGATCCGCGGACAGCACCGTGCGCGTCTGGGACGTCGGTTCCGGGGAACTGCTCCTGACGCTCGGTGGGGACGGCGGCCCGGTCTCCTGTGTCGCGTTCAGTCCCGATGGGCGGTGGTTAGCGAGTGGGTCGGCGGACAACATCATCCGCATCTGGGACGCGGCCACCGGCGATCTGGTGCGCACCCTGAGTGGGCATACGGCCCTCATCTCGGCCCTGGCCTTCGGTCCGAATGGCCGGCAGCTCGTGAGCGGGGCGGCCGACAACACGGTCCGTCTCTGGGATGTGGTGACGTGGTCCCCGGTGCACACGTATCGAGGTCACACGGGGAAGGTCTCGAGTGTCGCCGTGAGCCCTGATGGCGAGCGGATCGCGAGCGGGTCCTGGGACCAGTCGGTCCGCGTCTGGCGCATCGACGCCGCGGACGCCGCGGAGCGAACCCTCCCGTTGAGCACCGATGGCCTCTTCGACGATGTGACCGTGACCTTCAGCACCGACGGGCGGTACCTCGTCGCGGGATCCCGCGACCGGGCCGTCCGCCTCTGGGAGACCCGACGGTTCACGGAGGTGCGCCGTCTCATCGGACATCAGGATGCCGTCGTCGCACTCGCCGTGAGCGCGGACGGCCGGCTCCTGGCGAGCGCTTCGGACAGCACCATCCGAGTCTGGGATCTGGAGACCGGGGACTCCCTGCAGACCGCGCGTGGGCACACCGGTCAGATTTACGGCCTGGCGTTCAGTCCGGATGGGTTCCTCGCCTCGGGATCACAGGACGCGACGGTCCGTCTCTGGGTGCCGTACCTCGATCCCGAGGTCATCGCCGGCGATTCGGCGCTGCGCGCCGCGTTCGCCCCACGGGATCAGTTCGAGACGACCGAGGCCTTCCGTCAGCGGCTCGGGCGCGCCCAGCGCTCGTATCCGCTCGAGAGCCGACGGGTCTATCGTCGGCGCGCCAATCTGCGCGCCATGCGTATTCTCGCGAGCCGGCAAGAGGTCGAGTTCGGTGACTCCGTCGTCGTGCTGCAGGCGTACGACGCCGATCGCGAGGAGTATCGGCTCATGGTCCTCGGCATCGAGGCGGTGGTGAAGTTGCCACCGAATCGTGCCCGGCAGCTCTACGCGCGAAAGGCCGAGCTCCGGGTCCGGGCGGTCGAACAGTTGAGCGCGGACGGTGTGACCCCGGCGCGCTCGGATGTCCGGCTGGTGATCCCGGACACCGATTCGCTGGTGCCGATCGGGGCGCAGCGAGGGGAGGCGGAGCCCGACGGGATGGTCCCGCGCGCGATGCTCCCGGCGGATCTCGAGGTGGAGGGGCTCCGCCTGACCAGTGCGAAGGGAGACTCCATTCTCGCCCCCGATGACACGGCCTCGGTGCGCGTGGTCATCCGGAACGTCGGTCGTGGGCCGGCGGTCGCCGTGCGTGTCACCGGGACAGCGACCGCGCCGGTGAGTGGACTCGCGGCCTTCGTCGGCCGGATCGAGGCGGGGGAGACTCGCACGGTCGTCCTCTCGCTCTCGGTCGGGGTCCTCTCGGCCTCCGTCGCGACCTTGCGATTGCAGGTGCGCGAGGCCAACGGATTCGATGCCCCACTGATCGAGCTCACGGTGCCGACGCGCGCACCGGCGCCGACACCGCCCCCCTCGCCCCCTTCCATCGATGCG
>CAIVJV010000291.1 GCA_903906325.1 uncultured Gemmatimonadota bacterium | reverse complement strand
CCGCCGTCCCGCACGCAGGCGGCGGCCTCAGGGGAGCGGATGTCCGCGTGGACGAAGGTCGCCGCGGAGGGGACCTGCTCCCGCTTCCCGCTGGAGAGGTCGTCGAGGACGGTGACGGCCCAGCCCTCCGCCACGAGAGCGTCCGCGACATGGGAGCCGATGAACCCAGCGCCCCCGGTGACGAGTGCACGACGAATGGTCATCCGGGAAAGATAGGCGCGACGACGGCACGGCGGGGAGCGCGCGGGAGGGCCGCGCGCCATCGGGGGCGGAGGCACCTCTCGTGGGAGAGATGCCTCCGCCGCCGGGGATCAGAACGGCAGGTCGTCGTCGCCGTCCATCGCCGCGGGGAATTCCTCGAACCCATCCGAGGCCCCGCCCGCCTTGGCGCCCGCCGCGGCCCGGGCCGGCCGCCCCTCGCCCTCGCCTCCGCGCCCGCCGCCGAGGAGGACGATCTCCCGGACGTTGATCTCGGTCACGTAGCGCGTCTGCTTGTCCTTGTCCTCGTACTGCCGGTACTCGATGCGACCCTCGACGAAGAGCTTGTCGCCCTTCTTGACGTATCGCTCGATGATGTCAGCGAGCCCGGAGCCCTTGGCGTTCCACGCCACGCACTTGTGCCACTCGGTCTTCTCCTGCTTCTCGCCGCTGGCCGAGTTCCACTGCCGGCTCGTCGCGAGGGAGAACTGCGCCACCTTGTTCCCGCCGCTCGTCGAGCGGATCTCGGGGTCGGCGCCCACGTTGCCCACGAGGGTCACCTTGTTCACGCTACGGCTCATGCTGCCTCCTAGTTAGGGGATGTCCGCGCGCTCACCCTACTGCGGTTCAGCAGCCGAAGTCGCACCGGAAACACCTGGGCATAACCTAATCGTTGCCGGCGGCGACCGCCCCCACCGGGGCGCGGCACATCAGGAGGGCATCCTCGGTGGGGTGCGTGTAGTAGGCCCGGCGTCGGCCCACCGGCTGGAAGCCATGTCGCCGGTAGAGCGTCTCCGCCGCGCGATTGCTCGCCCGGACCTCGAGGAAGACGCGCACGCCCCCGGCAGCGTCCAGCGCGTGCAGGAGCGCCGCGAGGAGCGCATCGCCGATCCCCTGCCGACGCGACGCGGGGTGCACCGCGAGGTTCAGGAGTTCGGCCTCAGGGCCCAGCCGTCGGACGATGCCGTAGCCGACGACCGCCCCGGCGACGGAGGCGACCAGCCCCTGATCGGTCGGCGCGGCGAGCGTCTCCGCGAAGGCGGTGGCACTCCACGGATCGGAGAAGCTCCCGCGCTCGATGTCGAGGATCGCGGGCAGGTCCTCTAGGGTCGCCGGGCGGCAGGTGATCGAGGCCGCGTGTAACGGCCGCCCATGCGTCGCCTCCCAGGTCACCTGCGCCTCGGCCAGTCGCCCGTACCGCGGTTCCCACGAGGCGAGATCGACCGGCCCTCGCGTCCGCGCGAGGGGGAGCAGATGCACGGCCTCGCTGGCGTGCGGTGTCGCATCGAGGGCGCCAGCACCATCCGCCCCCGGGCGACACCCGTGCTCCTCGACCCGGCTGATCGTCCCCGCCGCGTCTCGGTGGAGGGTGGCGAGGTAATACTCGCCGCGGAGGGCATCGAGCCGCACGGAGGTCACCCCCGGCGCGGTGGGTGTGAGCGCCAGCGAAGGGACCGCGTAGAGGGGGATCCCCCGCCCTTCCGCGAGCCCCTTCGCGATGGCCCCGACCACACGCAGCGCGGTGAAACTCCCGGGCCCCGCGCCGACGAGGATCGCGTCGAGGGAGGGGAGCGCGACCCCGGCCGCGGCCACCATCGCGAGCACGGCGGGAAAGAAGCGCTCCTCCTCCATGCTCCGCATCTCGACCGACGCATCAGCGATGCGGACGCCATCCCGAAGGAGGGCGAGGGTCCCAGGGCCAGCGGCCGCATCCATCACCAGGACGAGGCCGCGGAGTGGATCGCCGCGCTCGGTCCCCGTCGCGCCCGCGGGCTCGCCCATCACCAGGTCACCTGGCGGCGCGTGGGGTCGGCGGCGAGATGCGCGAGCCGGATCCGCTGGACCGACGACGGGAGGGCCGCCCCGGCCCGCTCGGGCCATTCGACGAGCACGAGCCCCGGGGAGCGCACCACGTCATCCCACCCGAGCTGCGCGAGTTGCTCGGGGCGCTCGAGCCGATAGAGATCGAGATGATGCAGGGGCCCACGCGGGGCCGCATAGGCGTGCACGATCGCATAGGTCGGGCTCGTGACCTCGGTGGCCACGCCCCAGCCTCGGGCGATCGCTTGCGCGAGGGTGGTCTTCCCCGCGCCGAGCTCGCCCTCGAGCGCGAGGATCGACCCGGGGGCGACGGCGGCGCCGAGCGCCTCGCCCCAGTCTCGGAGGGCGGCCTCGGTCAGGTCAGCGACGGGCACGACGCCCTCCCCCTCGGTTCGCCGTGGAGCGCGGACGCCCCTCCCCCATCGCGGCCTTCACGTCGAAGAGCTCGTCGCGGAGCCGCGCCGCGGTCTCGAAATCGAGATTCTTGGCCGCGGTGCGCATCTCCTCCTCGAGCCGTGCGACGAGTCCGGGGAGGTCGTCCGTCCCGTAGGTCCGCTCCGCCTCCGCGACCTTCTTGCGGGTCTGCCGGGCGGCGCGCTCGCCCTCCCGGGCCGCGGTGCCCTCCCGCGCGTCCGCCACGCGGGTGACGATCCGCACCTGATCCGTGCTCTTGGTCACGCCCCTCGGGGTGATCCCATGCTCGAGGTTGTGGGCCTCCTGCTTGGTCCGGCGCCGCGCGGTCTCGTCGAGACAGCGCTGCATGGACCCGGTGATGCGGTCCGCGTAGAAGATCGCCCGCCCATCCACATGTCGCGCGGCCCGACCGACCGTCTGGATCAACGAGCGATCGGAGCGCAGGAACCCCTCCTGATCGGCATCGAGGATCGCGACGAGGGAGACCTCGGGCAGATCGAGTCCCTCGCGGAGGAGATTGATCCCGATGAGCACGTCGAACTCGCCGAGGCGGAGCCCCCGCACGATCTCCATCCGCTCGATCGCATCGATATCGGCGTGCATGTAGCGCACGCGCACCCCGACCTGCGCGAGGTAGTCGCTGAGGTCCTCCGCCATCCGCTTGGTGAGCGTGGTGACGAGGACCCGCTCCCCGCGGCGCTCCCGGAGTCGGATCTCGTGCAGGAGGTCATCGACCTGACCCTGGACGGGCCGGATCTCGATGACCGGATCGAGCAGCCCCGTGGGCCGGATCACCTGCTCGACGACGACCCCCTCGGAGAGCGAGAGCTCGAGCTCGCCCGGCGTGGCGGAGACGTTCACCGCCCGCGGGGTGAGGGCGAGGAACTCGTCGAACTTCAGGGGGCGGTTATCGAGGGCGCTCGGGAGGCGGAAGCCGTATTCGACGAGCGTCGTCTTGCGGGCCCGATCTCCGTTGTACATCGCCCCGATCTGGGGGAGGGTCACGTGGGACTCGTCGACCACCACGAGGAAATCCTCGGGGAAATAGTCGAGGAGACAGGCGGGGCGCGCGCCCGGCTGTCGCCCCGCGAGGATCCGCGAGTAGTTCTCGATACCCGGGCAGGTCCCGATCTCGAGCATCATCTCGATG
>CAIVJV010000290.1 GCA_903906325.1 uncultured Gemmatimonadota bacterium | reverse complement strand
CATCGGCCGATCGTGTGGCCCCCGCCTGTGCCCACTACGCGGCGCCGGACCGCTGTGGCGGATGCCAATGGCAGCAGGTCGCGATCGAGGCGCAGCGCGCCGCGAAGCGACTGATGGTGCACGACGCCTTCCGCCGGATCGCGAAGCGTGAGGTGCCGCTCCCCGATCTCATCGCCGGCGCGCCTTGGCGCTATCGGCGGACGCTGACCCTCGCGATCCGACGCGCGGGGCCCAAGGTCTGGGCGGGGCTGCGCGCCTTCGATGATCCCGAGGCGGTCTTCGCGCTCGACGATTGCCTGATCACCGATCCCCGCGTCGTCGCGACGTGGCAATCGATCGTCGCGGCCGCCGATCACCTGCCGCCCGGCCCTCGCCTGCGCGGGACGGTCCGCTGGGTCGATGAGCGCCCCCTCTTCGTCCTCACGGGAGGCACCGAGTGGCCGGCGCTCGCCGATTTCCTCGAGGCGGCGCCGTCGCTCGCCGCCATCTGGTGGGAGGCCGAGGGGAAGCGGCGGCGCCTCGTCGCCGATCGTCGTCCCACCGGGATCCCCGGCGCCTCCTTCGTGCAGGTGAACGCCGAGGTCGCCGAGCGGATGCAGGCATATGTGGTGGAGCGGGTGATGGCGCATCGTCCGGCGACGGTGGTCGATGCGTACAGCGGTTCGGGGGACACCGCGGTCCTCCTCGCGACGCAGGGCGTCCGCGTCACCGCGATCGAACTTGATGAGGAGGCGACGGCTTTTGCCGCCACACGTCTCGCCGCGCCCTCGAGGGCGATCGCCGCGCGGGTGGAGGAGGCGCTGCCGCACCATCTCCCCGCCGACGTGGTGATCCTGAACCCGCCACGCGCCGGGGTCGATGCGCGGGTCACCGCGGCGTTGGCCCCCTCGGCGGCCTCTGGCGAGACCCACGCGTCTGGATCGCCGGCGGCCACCCCGCGCGCGATCGTCTACGTGAGTTGCGACCCCGCCACGCTGGCGCGCGATGTCGCGCGGCTCCCGGGGTGGCGCGTGGCGTCGCTCCTATCTTTCGACATGTTCCCGCAGACCGCGCATGTGGAGACGGTCTGCGTCTTGGTGCCGGAGGGCGCATGAGGTACGTCGTGGCGGTGGCGGGGCGCGAGCTCGAGGTGGTGGTCGACGGGTCGGGGATGACCGTCGACGGCGTGCGCGTGGCCGCTCATCTGGAAGGGGACCATCAGACCGCCGCCGGGACCGGGGTGGGGGCGATCCTCACGATCGACGGGCGGCAGCACCGCCTCGTGGCGCGGCCCGGCGAAGGGCGGGGGAGCTACGACCTCCAGCTCGACGGCCGGCGGCTCACGGTCGAGGCCTTGGACGAGCGGACCCGGGCGATCCGGGCCCATGCCAAGGCGGCGGCCCCCACCGGGGCGGCCCCGGTAATCGCCCCGATGCCCGGCCTCATCGTCCGGGTCGGGGTCGCCGTCGGGGACCAGGTGGAGGCGGGGCAGGCGGTCCTGGTGATGGAGGCGATGAAGATGGAGAACGAGCTCCGGGCCCCAGGGGCGGGGAGGGTCAAGGCGATCCTGGTCCAGCCGGGGGTGGCGGTGGAGCGGGGGGCGGTGCTTGTGACGGTCGAGGCGGAAGGCTGACGGCTGGAGGCTGAAGGCTTAAAGCTTTCACCCTCCAGCCTATAGCCCTCCCCCGCCAGTTGACCT
>CAIVJV010000289.1 GCA_903906325.1 uncultured Gemmatimonadota bacterium | reverse complement strand
CGAGACGGCGGTAGTACCAGGCGGAGTACTCGGGGACCGAATCCTGTCCAACGGGAAGGGGTGGGAGTGCGCGTCCATCCTCGAGCCGCACGGTCGGGAGCGCTGGCCGCGGCCCGAAGCGACTCGCCGGGAGGGGAGCCCCGGCTTCCGCGGCTGCCGTCGGGACCGGTTCACGGGCACCCGAATCCGCCGGGAGCGCGACCACCAATTGGACAGCGAGGATGGCGGCAGGGAGCAGGGGCATCAGTGACTCCTTACAAGGGGACGGAACTCTTCCAAGCTACGTGCTCGTTCGCCTGCTGGGGGAGCCCTCTCCCCCACCCACCCCTCCCGAGCCCCGCCATGGCCCTCGCCCTCAAGGTCTACGCCGCCTGCTTCGCCGCCTTCTTCACCCTCGACCTCCTCTGGCTCGGCGTGGTCGCGAAGGGGTTCTACCGGCAGCATCTCGGGCATCTGATGCGCGACGACGTGCAGTGGCCGGCGGCGCTCGCCTTCTATCTGATCTACCTCGCGGCAATCGTCATCCTCTGCGTCCTCCCCGCCATCGAGAAGCAGTCACTCGCGCGCGCCATCGGACTCGGCGCGGTCTTCGGCCTCGCGGCGTATGCGGCGTTCGACCTGACGAGCCTCGCCCTGCTCAAGGGATTCCCGGTCCCCGCGGTGCTGGTCGACCTCGTGTGGGGCACCGTGCTCACCGCGAGCGTCAGCGCGGCGGGGTATCTCGTCGGACGAGGGTGAGGATCGAGTAGAGGGCCACCGACTCGTCGCGCTGATTGCGCACATCGACGTCCCACTCGACGACCCCCTGCGGGACGCCCCCCTCGGGGGTCTCCTTCACCGTCTTCTGCTTCACCGTCAGCCGCACCTGGATGGTGTCACCGGGATAGACCGGCTTGGTGAACCGGAGGCGCTCGAGCCCGTAGTTCGCCATCACGGGGCCGAGTGCGGGCTCCACGAAGAGCCCCGCCGCCGCGGACACGATGAAGTAGCCGTGCGCGACGCGGCCGTCGAAGACGCCATGGGCCTTCGCCGCCGCGTCGTCCATATGGGCGTAGAAGGTGTCACCACTCAGCCGCGCGAACGCCTCGATGTCCTCGAGGGTGATGGTGCGCGTCTTGGTGACGAGGGTATCGCCGATCTCGAGCTGTTCGAAGGTGCGCGTGAAGGGATGGGATCCCTCGGTCCGCTGGGCGGCACCCGCACTCCACTCGTGCGTGATCGCGGTGAGCATCGACGGGCTCCCCTGCACCGCGGTCCGCTGCATGTAGTGCAACACGCCGCGCACCCCGCCCATCTCCTCCCCACCGCCCGCGCGGCCAGGGCCGCCATGGACGAGGTTCGGGAGAGGGGAGCCGTGGCCCGTGCTCTCCTTCGCGCTCGTGCGATCGAGCACGAGGAGCCGACCATGATAGGGTGCGACGCCGAGGACGACCTCACGGGCGACCTTCGGACTCGCCGTGATCAGGGAGCCCACGAGCGACCCCTTGCCGCGCTTGGCGAGCGCCACCGCCTCGTCCAGTGTGTCGTACGGCATCACCGTGTTCACCGGTCCGAACGCCTCGATGTCATGCGGCTCCGCCTTCGCGAACGGGGCATCGCAGACCATGAGCATGGGGCCGAAGAAGCATCCCGCCGCGCGGTCGGCACCACGCACCTCGAAGTCGCCGCCACCGAAGACCAACTCCCCCGCCGCCCGGATGCGATCGGCCGCCGCCCCCACATCGCGCACCTGCCCTCGGCTCGCGAGCGGCCCCATGCGGACCCCCTCCACACGCGGGTCACCGATGGTGGTGCTCGCGAGGCGCGTGGCGAGGGCGGTGACGACCGCCTCCTCCATCCCCTTCGGGACGATGGTCCGGCGGATCGCGGTGCACTTCTGCCCCGCCTTCGTCGTCATCTCCCGCACGACCTCCTTCACGAAGAGATCGAACTCCTCGGTGCCGGGTGCCGCGTCCGGGCCGAGGATGCAGCAGTTGAGGGAGTCGGCCTCCATGTTGAAGCGCACCGAGTGCTGCACCAACGCGGGACTCTCCTTGAGCATCTGCCCCGTCGCCGCACTCCCCGTGAAGGCGACGGCATCCTGCTCCTCCACATGCGAGAGGAGATCGCCCGCGCTCCCGCAGATCAGCTGCACCGCCCCCGCCGGGAGGACGTTGGCCGCGATCATCTCACTGAACATGCGCTCCGTCAGGTAACTCGTCGCCGTCGCCGGCTTAACGATGCACGGCACCCCCGCGAGGAGGGCAGGCGCCAACTTCTCGAGCATCCCCCAGCAGGGGAAGTTGAAGGCGTTGATGTGGATCGCGACCCCTTCGAGTGGGACGCAGATATGCCGCCCGGCGAAGGTGCCGCCCTTGCCGAGGAGCTCCTGCGGCCCCTCGACGAAGAAGGTCTCGTTCGGGAACTCGCGGTGCCCCCGGCTCGCATAGGCGAAGAGGGTCCCGATCCCCCCTTCGATGTCGACCCAACCGTCCGCCCGCGTCGCCCCGGTCGCGGATGAGAGCTCGTAGAAACGCTCCTTCTGCGCCATCAGATGCTGCGCCAGCGCCTTGAGCATCCGCGCGCGCTCATGGAAGGTCATCCGCCGGAGCGCAGGCCCACCCACCCGCCGCGCGTACCGGACCATCTCGCCGAAGTCGAGCCCACCGCTCGAGGCCTCGGCGATCGCCTCCCCGGTGACGGCGTGATACAGGGTGGCCGCGCCCCCGGTCCCGGCGACCCACTCCCCGAGCGCGTAGTTCTGCAGACGGCTGATCATCGCGATTGTGTCTCCTTCCACGTCTTCAGGATGGCGGCCTGCTCGGGCCGATCGGTAGGCACCGCGCGGAGGGGCTCGACCTCACGCCACCCGCTCTGCATCGCCGCGGGAAGGCGCTGATAGAGGGCGGTGCCTTCGGTCTTCCAGGCAAGCATCTCGTCACTCACCTCCTTCACGATCTTCGCGGGGTTCCCGACGCCGACGCTCCGCTCGGGGATCCGCATCTCCGCCGGGACGAAGCAGAGTGCCCCGACGATGCTCCCCGCCCCGACCGTCGCGCGGTCCATGACGACGGCGT
>CAIVJV010000288.1 GCA_903906325.1 uncultured Gemmatimonadota bacterium | reverse complement strand
TGAACCCGCTCGGCGTCCAGAGCGATGGGATCCGCACCGAGGCAGGGGGCGGCCCCGGCCGCGGGCGTGGGGGCAGCGGAGGTGGGCGCGGGGGCGGGAGCTTCTCGCGCGCCGGGCTCGGCAACGCCGACCTGAACCAGGACCTGATCTGGCAGTCGAAGGGGCAGCTCACCCCGTTCGGGTACCAGGTGGAGCTCCGGATCCCATACAAGAGCATCCGCTTCCGCTCGGGCGGCCCCCTTACCTGGGGGCTCAACGTCGTCCGGCAGACGCAGCGCAACAACTACCAGGACACCTGGACGATGACGAAGCGGGGGCTTGTCTCCTTCCTCATCCAGTCGGGGCGGCTCGAGGGGATCCGCGACCTCCAGCGCGGGTTGGTGCTCGACCTCACCCCGGTCTACACGGCCTTCGCGCCGGGCGCCGAGGATACGACCGGGGCCTGGCGCTACGGAGCGGCGGGGGAGGCGGGGGCCGACATCCGGTGGGGGCTCACCCCGAGCCTCACGATGAATGCCACGATCAACCCCGACTTCTCGCAGGTCGAGGCCGACGCGGGGCAGATCCCGGGCGATGTGCGCTTCGCCGTGCTCTTCCCGGAGCTCCGCCCCTTCTTCGTCGAAGGGAGCGAGCAGTTCGATACGCCGAACCAGCTCGTCTACACCCGGCAGATCGGCCAACCGATCGCGGCCTCCAAGGTGACGGGGAAGGTCTCGCGCTTCGACGTGGGGGTGCTCACCGCGATCGACAATCCGGCCTATAGCGCCTCAGGGGTCGACAACCCGCTCTTCACCATCGGCCGGCTCCGGCGCGATGTGGGCACGCAGAGCAACATCGGCTTCACCCTGACCGACCGGCGCGAGGGGGGCAACGACTTCAATCAGGTCCTGAACGCCGACGGCCGATTCAACCTCCGCGACGTCTACTCGCTGAGCTATCAGCTCGCGCATGCGCGCTCGGTGGAGGACCAGGCGGCGACCGATGGATCGCTCTGGGAGTTCTCGTTCGATCGCTCGGGGCGCAGCTGGGGGTTCCGTAACACGCTCGAGGGGGTGAGCCCCGGCTTCGACTCGCGCAGCGGCTTCATCCCGCGCACCGACTACGCGCGGATGGAGGCCAACCAGCGCTACAGCTGGTTCGGCGCGCGCGGGGCCCGCGTGGAGCAGGTCACCGCCTTCCTCACCGGGCAGGGGACCTGGGCGTATCGGAACTTCTTCGACCAGGACCGTCCCCTCGAGCATCGTCTCTCGCTCTGGACGAACGTCCAGTTCCGCGGCGGGTGGAACATGAGCCTGAACCCCTCGCGCGAAGGGTTCGGATTCCTCCCCTCACAGTACGAGCGCTACTACGTGGAGCGGCGCACCGGCGGGGTGGTGACCGACACGGTGAAGTACACGCCCACCGGGCGCGTCGAGGGGCGACAGCTCTCGCTCCGATTCTCGACGCCCCAATTCCGGACCTTCGGTCTCTCAGCGGGGACGACCTTCGGGCGGGACGTCGAATTCCTCGAGGGGAGCCAGGCCCGGCGTCTCGACTACAACGTCTCGCTCGATCTCCGTCCGACGCCGCAACTGCGGATGAGCGTGGTGATGTTGCATCAGGAGTTCCGACGGGCGCGGGACCGATCGGTGATCCTCAAGACCGACATCCCGCGTCTCCGCATGGAGTACCAGCTCTCGCGGGCGATCTTCTTCCGCTTCGTGGGGCAGTACGAGGCGCGCACGCGGGACGCGTATCGGGATCCGACCACGGAGGAGGCGATCCTCTTCCAGTCGACGAGCGATGGGTCGTTCGCGCGGTCGACGGCGTCGAAGACCAACCGCCTCCGCGCCGACTGGCTCTTCTCCTACTTCCCGAGCCCGGGTCGCGTCCTCTTCCTCGGGTACGGCGCGAGCCTCGAGGAGCCGGAGGCCTTCCGCTTCCGCACGGTGGAGCGGACGCGCGACGGCTTCTTCGTG
>CAIVJV010000287.1 GCA_903906325.1 uncultured Gemmatimonadota bacterium | reverse complement strand
TCGCCGGCGTGACCGAAGATCACGCCGCGGCACCCGGCCCGGGCGAGCGCCTCCCGCACCCCGCGCACGTACGTGGCGAAGTGCTCGGGTGGGACGCATCCGTCCTCGATGAGCTGGAGGCTCTCGCAGCGCGGGGCGAGCCGCGCGAGGATCGGGCTCGCCGCATGGCGCAGCTGCCAGAGCGCCTCGCGCTCCCCCGCGGCCGTGGGGAGCACCACCGGCGCGGCCCCCGCGGCCCCGCACCAGGTGGCGAGCCGCGCGGCCTCCCCCTGTGCACCCGCCCCCTCCGCCCCCTCGACCTCGACCAGGAGCACCGCCTCACAGGTGGGGGCGACCGGGAGCGTGGCGCCCTCGCTCGCGGCGATCTCGAGGAACGTGCGATCCAGGAGTTCCACCGCGCTCGCCCCCTCCGCCGCGAGCCCCACCGCCGCCGCGGCGGCGGCCTCGAGCGTCGCGAACCCCGCGAGCAGCACGGCCGCCGCCCCCGGCCGCGGCACAAGGCGCACCTCCACCGCGGTGATCACCGCGAGCGTCCCCTCGCTCCCGAGCAGGAGGTCGATCGGATCGCCTGACGCGTGATAGGCGGCGAGCGCATAGCCCGACGACTCCTTGCGCACCCCCTCGTGCCGCAGCGTCTCGATCGCGGCGGCGCGCACCTGGGGCAGGAGCCGCTGCGCCGCCTGTTCGAGGATCGGGAGCGCGGGCGTGGGATTCCCGCGGCGCACCCAGGCCTGCGTCCCATCGGCGAAGACACACTGCACGCCGGCGATCCACTCGCGAAGCGGACCGTAGCGCACCGTGCGACTCCCCGCCGCATGCGTGGCGCACATCCCGCCGATCGTCGCGAAGGCCCCGCTCGAGGGATCCACGGGGAAGGTGAACCCCGCCGCGTTCGCCACCGCCTCGAGCCGGTCGCGCAGGACCGCCGCGCCCACGGTGAGGGTCCGGCGGTGCGGATCGACCGCGCCGACCCGATCGAACCGCGCGAGGTCGACGATCACCCCGTCGCCGATCGCCCCACCCGCCATCGAGCTCCCCGACCCACGCGGGATCAGCGGATGCCCGGTCCGGGCGGCCCACCGCACGAGCGTGCCGAGGTCGTCCTCGTCCGCCGGCACCGCGACGGCGCGCGGGATCGCCCGACCCACCCCGGCCGCCTCGCTGTACACGGCACAGGCGAGGGGATCGGCGCGGAAGACGCCGCGGAACCCGTCAGGACGCTGGGGCACCATCCGCGACCCCTCCGTCACCCGACGGCGGGCACCAACGAGAAGGGCCGCGCCTGCACCCGCGCCACGAGCCGCCGCAGCGCGGCGTTGCTCCCGATCGCCAGGAGCCCCGCGACCATCAGCGCCTGCACCTCGCGCCGCGAGATCTTCACCTGCCCGCCCCGCGTGAGCATCGCGCGCGATCGCCGCAGGTCCCGCAACGTGGCGTAGGCGAAGAGCAGCGGCAGCACGCAGAAGGCGCGCACGCGGAAGGCCCGGCGCGGGATCGTCAGCGTGTACTCGAGCGCCCGATCGAGGTCCGTGCGGGCGAGGCCGATGTAGCGATCCACCACCACATGGTTCCGCTCGAGATGCGCGGGCGAGAGGATCGTCGCGTGCCCACTCCCCTGCGCCTCGAGCTCCGCCGCCGGGAGATAGACGGCGTTCTCATGCTCGGCGTCGTGCGCGATGTCCTTGAGGATGTTCACCGTCTGCAGCGCCTCGCCGAAGCTCTGGCAGGTGGCCCAGAGCCGATCGAACTCGCGCCGCCCGACCGCCGGGACATGCTCATGCCAGAGCTCGGTCAGCATGCACCCCACCGTCCCCGCCACGTAGTAGCAGTACTCACGGTACTCGGCGAGCGTCTGGATGCGGATCCCCGCGGGATAGGTGCGCACGAACTTCGCCATCCCGCGCCCCATCTCGCGCACCCAATGCGCGACCCGGTCGCGCGTGCGCGGGGGGAGGGCGCGGAAGGCGACGAGCACGAGATCGGTGTGCGCGACGAGCCGCAGATGCGCGGGGTCCCCGTGCAACGAGGTCGCGAGCGTCGGGAAGCGCTCGGCGAGGGCGATGTCGTCGAGCGCCGAGAGGAACTGCTCGAGGAGCGCCGCGCGCGCCTCCGGGGCCGTGCCGTTGTCATCCTCGATCGTATCCGCGATCCGGCACAGCAGATACGCGGTGCAGACCGCATCACCCAACGTCCCCGGAAGCGCCTTGATGCTGATCGCGAAGGTGCGGGAGACCTCGGGGAGGATCGCGCGACCGAAGCGCACCGCCTCGCGCACGCGCTCGGGGGGGTCCGGCCGCCCGAGGGGAGCGGCCGGGGCGTGGGGCGTCACTGCCGCGCCGTCGGACATGGTCGGAAAGTTACTCGGTCGGTTCGCGGGTCAGATCCCGCCGAAGGCGAGATCGATCTGGCGCCGCATCGAGGCGAGCATCTCCTCGGGCATCGGGAACGCCTCGGCGAGGGCCGCGAGCGCGCCGGTGGCCGGGAGCGCACGCCCCGCCTGCGCGAGATAGAAGCGCGCATAGCGCTCCCCGAGCGCGGGATCGATCCGGGCGACGAGGAGCGCGCCACCCCGCACCAGCCCGATCGCCCCGAGGCGGGCGCCGGCCCCGGCGCGCTGCTGCGCCGGCGTGAGATGGTCGTTCACCGCCACCTGCACCACCGCCCCCACCGCCTCGTGCGCGAAGGTGAAGAGCAGCGCCTCCGCGGAATCCGCGGTGGCCGGCCAGTGCACCGCGTACTGACTCGCCTGCTTCCCCGCGGGGACCGCGCGCCCCTCCCCACCGAGCCCCACCGAGGGGATGACGTCGCCGTTCTGCTGCTGCGTGGCGTTGAGGAACGGCTGGAGGCGCGGCCGCCAGACCGACTGCCAGAGCGAATCCCCGGCGGCGAGCCCGCTGGCGCGGCGTCGCGATTCGCTCAACCACCAGTCGTGGAAGAAGCCCACCCGCTCACGCTCGAGCGCCGCGACGAACTGGCGGGCCCACTCGCGATCCTCGGCGCGCGGGAACTGCTGCGCCAGGAAGGCCACGATCCCCTGCACCTCGCGGTTCGCCGCGCGGGCCGGGTCGCCCTCCGCCTTGAGGAAGTACGACATCGCCTGCTGGAGTTCCTCCCAGCTCCCGAAGTAGAGCGCGAGGAACTGCGCGCCCTCGAGCCCGGGGCGCGCCCGCAGCGTCGTGCGGAGCTGCCGCGAGGCCGAGTCGAATCCGGTGTAGAGGTCACGTGCGTTCTTCGCGACGGTGACGCGCTCCCGGTACCCACGGTCGAAGAGCGGGACCTGCGCGGTGTCCTCGAGGAGCAGGGCGTAACCATGCAGCCAGAGGTCCACGTGCGATCGGGTCTTCACCGGCCAACGCACCGCGCTCGCGGTCGGTCGGAGCGGGGCGACCGATCGCTGCCCCCCGGCGCAGGCGCCGAGGGCGAGGGTGGCCATGAGGGCGAGCACGAGGGGGATCGCCTGGGCCAGTGCCGTGCGGTATGGGGGCCTCATGCGGGGTGTCCGCAGGTCACGCAGAAGGTCCATGCGGTCTCCAGGGGGGCGCGGCACTCCCGGCAGCGTCGCAGGAGGTGCTGTCCGCACCAGGGACAGAACCGGGTGCCATGGTTCGCGGGGAGCGCGCGGGTGCAGTAGCGGCACGGGCTCGATGCGTCCGAGCCCTCGTCAGGGCGCGGGGGCGCAGGGCGCACCGGGGCGCTGGGGAGCGGCGGGGGGACCGCGCGGCGCAGCCCGCCCGCTGGTCCCACGGGTCCCACGGGTCCCACGGGTCCCACGGGTCTCAAGGGTGTCGGTGTCGCGGCCACCGGGGCGTCGTCCACCGGCGCCGGTGCCGCGAGCGTCACCTGCCGCGCGCCGAAGGTCTCGAGCAGGGAGAGATCGGGGTGGCGCGAGCTCAGCGCCGCGCGGCATGCCGCACGCACCTCGGGGTCGGCCACCACGAACTCCCGCTCGCCGGCGATCAGGCGGAGCAGCAGATGCCGATAATCGTCGAGCCATTCGGCGAGGCGCATCGGTCGCGCCACGCGATACGGCACGAGTTCCTCGACGACCGCGCGGATCGCGATGGGGCGGTCGAGCGCGCCGGCCTGTTGGGCGGCACGCACGAGGACGTGGTAGAGGCGATCGAGGGGATCCATGCGGACCGTGCGCATCACGACGGCTGCGGCAAGGTAGGCGAGGGACGGAACGTCGCGCCATCAGGGAAGGGCTCGATGGCGCCCGTCGTCCCCCGCGTGGGGCGGCGTGCGGCGAGCCACGCCTCGAACCCTGAGGCGACGAGGCCGCCGGAGTCGTGCTGGTCGGTGGCGGCCCGGACGGCGAGATCGTTCGCGTACTCGTTCTGCGGGTGGCCCGCGTGCCCCTTCACCCACTGCCAGCTGTATTCATGACCCACGGTGGCGCGGAGCGCCTCCTGCCAGAGGCCGAGGTTCTCGATTGCCCCCGTCTTCCGCTTCCAGCCGTTCCGCGCCCAGCCGAAGACCCAGGCGCCGAGCCCGTCCACGACGTAGCGGGAGTCGGTGGTGAAGCGCACGCTGAAGCGTCCCTCCTTCGCGCCGAGCGCGCGGAAGGTCTCGATCACCGACCGGAGCGCCATGCGGTTGTTCGTGGTCGCCGGCTCCGCGATCCAGAGGTCTCGCCGCGTGAGGCGACCGTCGGGATGCTGGAACTCCACGAGGGCGGCCGCGCCCCCGGGGTTGGCCCCCTCACGCCCATTGCCCAGACACGACTCGTCTGCGTAGACCGCGACGAGCGGGAAGCGCGCGCTCATCGCACCACCTCGATCAGGTCACAGTCGATCAGCCGGAGCTCGAGGGGCGCGCCGGTGGTCGGGTGCCGGGTCACCAGCACCTCCTGGCCGCCGCGCACGACGAGCCGCTCCGGGATCACGACGTACTCCGTCCCGCGCCGCACGACGGCGATGCGCCGCGCCTCGATGATGGCGCGCTCCAAGGCGTCGTACTGCGCGACGGTCAGCGACGCCATGCGTCCCCCGCGTCGCGGTCCCAACGCCCGATGAGCTCGGTGAGGATCGCGGTGGCCTGCGCGATCTCCGCCACCGCGACCCACTCCTCCGCGGCATGCGCGAGGGCGATGTCGCCGGGGCCGAAGCAGAGGGCGGGGATCCCCGCGGCGCTGAGCAGGGCGGCATCGGTCCAGCAGGAGAGCCCCTCGAGGCGCGGCGCGTGCCCCGTCGCCGCGCACGCCGCCTCGAGGGCGCGCACCACCGGATGCGTCACCGGGAGATCGTTCGGCTGTTGCGTGAGGCCCATCTGCACGGTCGCCACGAAGCCGGGGTGCCGCGCGCGCACGCGCGCGATCGCGTCCTCGAGCTCCTCGGCGAAGATCGTCGCGCGCTCCCCCGGGAGGGTCCGCCGTTCGAAGGTGACCGTGCACCGCTCGGCGTAGGTCGAGGGGCCGGTCCCCCCGCGGATCGTCCCCGCATGGAGCGAGGCGCGTCCCAGGAGGGGATGGGTGATCCCCGTGAGGACCCCCTGCTGATGCGCGTCGAGCTCGGCGATGAGGTGGGCGGCGTGGGCGATCGCGTCGACCCCTACCTCGTATCGTGAGCCATGCGCCGCGCGGCCGTGCACTGTCACCTCGGCCCAGGTGAAGCCCTTGTGGCTCGGACAGATGGCGAGGCGCGTGGGTTCGGTCACGATCGCCGCCTCGGCCCGGATCCCCTGCTGGAGGAGATGGCGGGTGCCGACGCTCCCGTACTCCTCATCGATGACCGCGGTGACGAGGAGCTCGCCGCCGATCCCCGCGTCGGCTGCGTGCACCGCGGCGGCGCACATCGCGGCGACGCCGGCCTTCATGTCGGTGGCGCCGCGGCCGTAGAGGCGCCCGTCGCGGAGCGTCGGGTCGAATGGCGCGTGGGTCATCCCCTCGACGCCGACGGTGTCGAGATGGCCGTTGAGGAGAAGGGTGCGCCCGGAGGTGCCGGGGCCGAGGCGTGCGAGCACGTTGGGGCGCCCCGGGAGCGCCTCATGGAGCTCGACCTGGAACCCCCAGGCGCGGAGGACCGCGGCGAGGGTGGTGGCCACGGTGGACTCCCCCGGCCCCGCCGCGTCGAGCGAGGGGTTCCGCGAGTCGATGGCGACCAGGGCGCGGGTGAGGGCGAGGGCGTCGCCGCGGGGGATCGCCGCGGTCATGTGAGGGCGGGGGGGAAACGAAACGAGCGCACCCCGAAAGGTGCGCTCGTGTGGGGTCGGGTGGGACCCCGTCGACTCACTTCTTGGGGGCCGGCTTCTTCGCTGCGGGCTTAGGGGCCGGCTTCTTCGTTACGGGCTTCTTCGGTGCGGGCTTGGCCGGCGCCTTCTTCGCCGCCGGCTTGGCGGGGGCCTTGGCCGGCGCCTTGGCTGGCGCCTTGGCTGCAGGCTTGGCTGCAGGCTTGGCTGCAGGCTTGGCCGGCGCCTTCGCGGGGGCCGCCGCGGCCTTCGCCGCAGGGAGCTTCCCCTTGTGCTTCTTGGCGTACGCCGCCTCGGCGGCCGCGATCAACTTGTCCGCCTCGTCTTGCGCCATCTGGGAGCGACGCACCATGTACTGGACGAGGTCGCGGGCGCTCTCGATGGAGAAGGCGGAGAGTCCGGCGGCGGCACCCACGACATCCTTCATGGCGGCCGCCATCCGGCTGCCGGCCTCCAAGGAGATCTCATGGGCCTTGGCCGTCATCTCGGCCACGGTGTCGCGGACGTCCTGGCCACGGTGGCCTGGGCTCCGCTTGGGTGGGGTGTTCGGCGAGGCCTCAGCCGGCTTGGCAGTCTCAGGCATATCGGGAGAGATTTGGGGCGTCCTGTCGTCGGAGGGGGGAGAACCGCGCGTAAGTATATGATTTTCCGACATGTACGCAAGATGCCCCGACGGCGTTGAACGACCGCTTTGTCAATGAATTTTCGGGAATTTTTTCGCGTCAGTATCAAAATATCAACACGCCATCAACACGCCATAAAATGCTATCTGATCTTAAAGTGCTCGATCTCTCCCGCGTCCTCGCCGGCCCACTCGCCGGGATGATCTTGGGCGATCTGGGCGCCGATGTCATCAAAATCGAGCGAACGGGGGTCGGCGACGAGACCCGGGGGTGGGGGCCGCCCTTCGATGCGCGGGGGGAGAGCGCCTACTATCTCAGCACCAATCGCAACAAGCTGAGCGTCGCGGTCGATCTCACCGACCCCGTGGACCAGGCCCTGCTGCGGCGCCTCATGGCGGACGCCGACGTGGTCCTCGAGAACTTCAAGCCCGGCACCCTCGAGCGGTACGGGCTCGGCTACGACGCGGCGGCCGCGCGTGACCGGCGGCTGGTCTGGTGCACCATCACCGGCTTCGGTCTCGAGAACCCGCGTCCCGGATACGATTTCGTCGTGCAGGCCGAGAGTGGGTGGATGGCGATCACCGGGGAGCCTGGGGGGGCGCCGATGAAGGTCGGGGTCGCCCTCGCCGATGTGTTGGCGGGGAAGGATGCCGCCATCGCGATCCTCGCCGCGCTCGCCGCCGGCCGGCGGGAGCCGCAGCGCCTCGTCGTCTCGCTCGCGCACAGCGCGACGGCGGCGCTGGTGAACGTCGCGCAGAACGCGCTCGTCACCGGGGAGGAGGCTCGGCGCTGGGGGAACGCCCATCCCAACCTCGTCCCCTACCAACTCTTCGAGGCGGCGGACCGCCCGCTCGTCCTCGCGGTGGGGAGCGATGCCCAGTTCGCGGCGGCGATGGGGGCGTTGGAGCTCCCGGCGCTCGCGGCCGACCCCGCGCTCCGCACCAATGCCGGCCGGCTCGCGCAGCGCGAGCGCCTGGTCGCGGCGATCGCCGAGAAAGTCCGGGGTGCGTCGGCCTCGCATTGGATCACCCGCCTGGAGGAGGTCGGCGTCCCCTGCGGGGTGGTGAAGCCGGTGCTCGAGGCGCTGCGGGAGGTGGCGAGCTCCCCGCTCACCGGCGTGGCGCCGCAGGCCCCCGGCACGGTGCGTCGTCCGCCGCCGCGGCTCGATGAGCATGGGGCGCGGATCCGCACCGCGGGGTGGGGGGCCTTCGCCGCCCCCTGACCCCCGCGCGTGACCTTCTCGGCGCGCGGCTCGTCCACCCCATGCGACAGCACCCCGATCGAGGGGGGCGCGCTGGCGTCGGTGGACCTGTCGAGGCGGTGCCGCGTGGATTAACCTTGCGGCGTGCGCACGGTAGCTCCCCCTACGGTCCAGGACGACCCCATCGACGCCGACCAGGCGGTCATCGACCGCGTGATCGCCGGGGACCGCGACGCCTTCGGCATCCTCATCGAGCGGTACAGCGACGTGCTGTACCGGCACGCCTATGGGATGACGGGGAGCGCGGATGTCGCGGAGGACATCCTGCAGGTCTCGTTCATCAAGGCGTTCCACCACCTGGGTGAGGTCCGAGGCCGGTTCGATGCGTGGGTGTTCCGGATCGTCGCGAATGGGTGCAAGGACTGGCTCAAGAACATCCGGCGCACGCACCTGAGCTACGAGGAGGACGACCAGCCGTCGGGGTATGAGACCCCCGAGGAGGAGCTGGATCGAGGGGAGATGCGGCGCGATCTGGATCGTGCGCTGGCGGCCCTGCCGGACTCGCTGCGGGAGGCCTTCGTGATGAAGCACGTCGAGGGACGGTCCTACGAGGAGATGGCGGACCTGCTCGACGCGACGGTCGGTGCCCTGAAGATGCGAGTCCACCGCGCCCGTGAGGCGCTGCAGAAGCTCCTGGAGGATCGATACGCATGATGTCCCACGAATCGCTGGACCCCCGTGACGCCGTCCGCACCCCGGACGCCGCGC
>CAIVJV010000286.1 GCA_903906325.1 uncultured Gemmatimonadota bacterium | reverse complement strand
GAGTACCACGGGGCCGCGCATGGATTCCACGGCGCGCGGGGGTGCCGCCAGCGGCACCACGGGGAGTGCCGCGGCGGACGATGCGGCCTTCCATGAGGCGTTCACCCGCGGCACGACGAGCATCCAGGCGGCGGACAAGTCGGGGTGGATGGTCTCGATCACCCCGAGCGGCGGCTGGGTACCGGCCGTGATCGCTGGGCGTACGGGGATCGGGCTCTCCCAGCGGGCGCAGTCGTTCGTGACGCGCGCAGAGGACGGGCCGTTCAACGTGATCGAGCCGGGGAAACGGCCGCGCGTGACGCTGACGCCGACCATCGCCCTCAAGGAGGGGCAGCCCTGGATGGCGTTCTCCGTGCAGGGGGGTGACACGCAGGATCAGGATCTCCTGCAGTTCTTCCTCGCGATGGTGGAGTTCGGGCAGACGGTCCAGCAGGCCGCCGAGCATCCAGGGTTCCATAGCTACCAGATGCGGTCGAGCTTCGGATTGCACGATGCGCGCCCTGGGCGGATCCAGCTCAACGACAAGGTCCCCGATTGGGTGCGCGAGGATCTGCGGCGGCGCGGCTACGTGATGGAGTTCGCGAGCAAGACCTCAGGGCCGATCACCGCGATCATGTTCGATCGGGCGCGTGGGAGCTTCTGGGGCGCGGCGAGTAACCATGGCGAGGATTACGGGATCGCGTGGTGAGGTGAATCCACCCGGAACTCGCCAGCCACGATGGCGGTGCCGCTCAACAGAGATGCACCGCCATCGCCTTGAAGGTCACCACCACCGCGAGCCCCGGCTCGAGTGAGAGCTCCTGTGCCGACCGCGTGGTGAGTGCCGCGATGATCGGGGTGCCACGCACATCGACCGTGACACGCGTGAGCGCCCCGAGCGTGGCGAGCTCGACGATGCGACCTGAGAAGCGATTCCGCGCCGAGTCGTGTGTCTGGCCACGCGCGAGGGTGATCTCCTCGGCGCGGATCACCGCGTGGCCAGCCCCGGGGACGAAGTCCCCCACCGCATACAGGGTGAGCCCCTCCGACTCGAAGGCGAAGGCGCGATGTCCCTGTGCGAATTCACGAGGGTCGCCATCGCGCCAATCGGGGGCGGCTTCGCCGAGATCACG
Source organism: uncultured Gemmatimonadota bacterium (assembly GCA_903906325.1). Lineage (GTDB taxonomy): Bacteria > Gemmatimonadota > Gemmatimonadetes > Gemmatimonadales > Gemmatimonadaceae > Pseudogemmatithrix. The sequence continues at coordinate 866 of CAIVJV010000286.1, read as the reverse complement.
CGCGGTACCGGCGAGCACGTTCTCCGCGCCCAGGAACTCCGCCACATAGGGGGAGGCAGGACGACGGAAGACCTCCGCGGGCGTCCCCGCCTGCAGCACGCGTCCCCCGTCGAGAAGGATCGCCTGATCGCCGAGCATCCCGGCTTCGGCGAAGTCGTGGGTGACCTGTAGGGTCGTAAGGCCCCAGGCGCGGTGGAGGGCGCGCACCTCGCGACGGATCAGGACGCGACGGCGCGGGTCGAGGGCGCTGAAGGGTTCGTCGAGGAGGAGGATGCGCGGACGGCGCGCGAGCGCCCGGGCGAGGGCGACGAGCTGGCGCTCCCCGCCGGAGAGGCTGCGGACATCCCGAGCGAGCAGTGGGGTGACCCCCATCCGCGCGATCGCCTCCTCGCGTGTCGCCGGATCAGCGGCCCCGTAGGCGACGTTCTCCTGTACGGAGAGGTGCGGAAAGAGGAAGGCGTGCTGATAGACGAGTCCGATCCCGCGGTCCTCAGGGGGGACACCGCGCATCTCCCGCCCGTCAAGACGGAGCGCACCGCTCCGAGGTGTGAGCAGGCCACCCACGACCTCGAGCAACGTGGTCTTTCCCGCCCCAGCAGGTCCGATCACCACGCCGTACGCTCCCGGCTCGAGGGTGAAGCTCACCTCGTGGAGCGCGAAGCGCCCCTTGGTGGCGGAGAGCCCCTCGAGGGTGATCATCGCTCCATCCCGGTGTCAGGGCGAAGGGCGCGCAGCACCGTCAGCGGGATCAGCGCGAGGATCGCGAGCACGGCCGCGACCGGGAGCGCCTCGGAGAGACCAAAGCTCGTGAAGCGGTCGTAGCTCAGGACGCTCACGACCTTGGGGTTGTACGTGAGAATCACGAT
>CAIVJV010000285.1 GCA_903906325.1 uncultured Gemmatimonadota bacterium | reverse complement strand
CTCGGACTGGGACGGCGTGGATCAGGTCGACGAACAGCTGGAGACGGCGATCGTCCACTCGGTCAATGCGGGCGTCGACATGATCATGTGCGCCACCGATTGGCGCCGGCGCCTCGACGGGCTGGCCGCAGGGGTCGCCTCCGGCGCGATCCCGATGGCGCGGATCGACGATGCGGTGCGACGGATCCTCCGCGTGAAGCTGCGAGCCGGCCTCTTCGATCGCCCACGTCCCTCGGCCCGACCCGGCGTCACGCCGGCGCGCCTCGGGTGCGAGGCCCATCGCGCCATCGCGCGCGAGGCGGTCCGTCGCTCATTGGTCCTGTTGCGCCATGAGGGCGCGGTGCTCCCGCTCCGACCCTCGCAGCGGATCCTCGTGGCGGGCAAGCATGCCGATGATGTGAGTCATCAGTGCGGTGGCTTCAGCGCCGCCTGGCAGGGGACGCATGGGAACGAGGCGATCGAGGGGGGCACCTCGATCTGGCAAGCCATCCATGCGCGCATGCCGGACGCGACCCTCAGTCGCGATGGGAGTGCCGCCGATGCGAATCGGCACGATGTGGCGGTCGTGGTGATCGGTGAGATGCCGTACGCCGAGGGGATGGGGGACATCCGTCCGGGGGGGCGGATCACTCCCCCACTCCCCGGTGGGCTCCGCACCGTGAACCTCGAACCGTATGGCACGACCCTCGAGCTCGCGGCGCTGCATCCCGAGGATCTCTCGACGATCGAGACGATCCGTGCACGCGGCGTTCCGGTGGTCACGGTGCTCCTGTCAGGACGCCCTCTGCTCGTGGATCGGGAACTGCAGGCCTCGGCGGCCTTCATCGCGGCCTGGCTCCCAGGATCGGAAGGGGCAGGCGTGGTGGATGTGCTGATGGGCGACTCCCCGTTCACGGGGGTCCTCCCCCTCGCGTGGCCGGCGGCCGCCCCCGCGCCGGACGGCCGGGCGCCGACGCGATTCCCTCGCGGATACGGCCTCAGCCTGCGCTGAGGCGCCGGCGTTCCAACTCGGTCCGCACCTCGTACGCCCGATCTTCCGTGAGGGGGTACCCCGCCATCACCCAGATGGCGATCCCTGAAGCGATGAAGGGGATCCAGACGTCGGCCACCCGTAAGAGGTAGAGCGTGCGTGCCGACTGCGCCCCACCGAGCGCCACATCGAAACCGGTGGCGTTGAGGATGAGTCCCCCCGCGGCGAGTGCCACCGCCATCCCCACCTTCACCACCCACCAGAAGATCGAGCCGAACATCCCCTCGCGCCGCTGCCGCGTCTGGAGCTCGTCGGTGTCGACGACGTCGGCCATCATCGCCCCCATGAGGGTGAAGAGCCCCCCGAGCCCGAAGGCGAGGAAGGGGGCTGGCACGAGGAGGAGCCAGGGACGGGCCGGGTCGTAACACACCCACTTGAGCGCATAGCCCACCATCGAGAGCCCCGTCGAGACGAAGAACGCGCGCTGCTTCCCGATCCGCGTCGCCAGCCACGTGATGAGCGCGATCACGCCGAAGGTGGAGATCGCGCCGAGGGTCCCAGCATACCCGGTGTACCGCGCCCCGAGCTCCTGATCGCCGCCGAAGACGTAGTAGATGACCACGTACGACTGGAACGAGGAGATCATGATGAAGCCATTGAACACCAAGAAGGTCGCGAGGCACAGCCGCAGGTAGGGCCCGGTGCGAAGCGTGGTGGCGAACCCTCGGAAGAAGGTCGTGGTGTTGCGCCGAACGGCGGCCCAGGCGCCGGCGGTCACGACCGGTGTCCCCTCCACGACAGCGCCGGCCCCCACGATCACCCGCTCGCGCAAGACGAGCGCTGGGATCACCCCGACCACGCAGGCGACGATCCCCACCGCGATGGCCAGGCCCCGCGCCCCCGCCGCCGGCGTGGAGAACCAGGCGGTGTTCGTCATGATCCAGAGGAACCACGGCGAGACGATGTACGCGAGCTGCGCGATGAAGTTCTGAACGCCCATGAGTCGGGTGCGCTCATGATAGTCCGGCGTGAGCTCGTAACCGAGCGCGACCCATGGCGTGGCGAAGATCGTATAGCCGACGTAGAAGATCGTCGAGCCGATGGTGAAGTACCAGAAATACCAGAGCTCACTCTTGCCCACGGGCAGGAACCAGAGCGCGATGAACGACAGGCCAGAGAAGAGGGCCCCGACGAAGATGTAGGGGCGACGACGCCCCCACCGCGACCGCGTCCCGTCCGAGATGAAGCCCATGACCGGATCGGTGAGGGCATCGGTGATGCGCGGAATCGCGCTGGCCAGCCCCACGAGCGCGGGATTCATGCCGAACCCGAGGTTCAGGATGATCAGCATCCCGCCGATCGCCGCGGCGAGGGTGTTGTTCACGAACCCCCCGAGCCCGTACGCGATCTTGTGCCAGACGGCGATCCGATCCTCCGGCGGGGTGACGTGGCGCGGTCGTTGCGGCTCGCGGGGCCCGAATCGCCGGTGCCACGCCGAGAGCGCGACGCGAAAGGTCCCGGTCCGTCGCATGGGGTCGTGCATCAGTTCACCTCTTGGTAGACGCGGACCCAATCGATCAGCAGGGTCTGCGGGAAGCGCGTGCTCGCGTCAGGGGCGCCGACGAACCCCCCGCCGACGGCCAGGTTCAGGATGATGAAGAACTCGTGATCGAAGACCCACGCGCCCGGCTGGTCGCCCTTGGCGACCAAATGGTAGAGCGCATCATCAACGTAGAAGCGGACATCCCGCGGAGTCCAATCCACGCGAAACACATGGAAGTCGTCATCGAAGCGCCCGCCCGAGAGCGTGTACTTCCGTGTGAGCGCGGCCCCGCCGGAGTACCCGGGGCCGTGCATCGATCCATGCACGATGCTCGGTTCCTGGCCGCGGTATTCCATGATGTCGATCTCCCCTGAGCGCGGCCATCCCACGGACGGGAAGTTCGCGCCGAGGAGCCAGAACGCCGGCCAGAGCCCCCGTCCCGTCGGCATCTTGATCCGAGCCTCGAAACGCCCGTAGCGGAATTGCTGCCGACCGAGGGTCTTGAGGCGTGCGGAGGTATACCCCCGATTGAGATACGACTCCTGACGCGCGGTGATCGCGAGATGGCCCGCACCGTCGAGCGCCGAGTTGGTGCGCCGGTCGGTATCGTACTCGAGCTGGGCGTTCCCCCAGTCGGTCCCGATGTCCGGGACCCAGACCAACGGATCCGGGGGTGCGCCCGCGGGCCCCTCGAACTCATCCGCCCAGACCAGCGCGTACTCGGGCTCTGTGACACCCCCACATGCGATGAGGGACAGGAGGCAACCGACGACCGCAGGGCGGAGACGCATTGGGGGGATGCGGGAAGAAGGGCGTCGGCTGAGCGGTGAGCTCAGTCCGTGACCCGAGGGTCGAGGATGGGGCGGAGCCGTCGCGGATCGTGGAGCGCCGTGTCGAGGACCAGGGTCGCCGCGCCGATCGCGATCCCCTGGGCCCCGAGGGTGCTGGCGCGGATCTCGGTTGCCGCCGCCGCGGGGACGAAGGTGCGTCGAAGCGCCGTGGCCCGGAGCGGCGTGATGAGCTTCTCTCCCAGCCCCGCGATTCGACCCCCGAGGATCACGGCGGCCGGGTTGAGGAGATTCAGCATCCCGGCGATGGCGATGCCGAGATGCTCGGCGACCTCATGGATGACTTGCAACGCGAGGGGGTCATCCACGCGCGCGGCCTCCTCGAGACGAGCGAGCGTGGGATGGCCGTCGGCGAGGAGACTCTGCGGGTAGACCGCCCGGAGCGCCACGATCCGCGCGGCGAGCGCCGGCCCTCCTACGAAGGTGGTGAGACACCCCCGATTGCCGCAGTTGCAGGTCTCCCCGCGCGGATCGATGGCGATATGCCCGATCTCCCCGCCGACCCCGCTCGCCCCACGATGGATCCGTCCGTCGATCACATGCCCCGCCCCGATCCCGGTCCCGAGCTTGATGTAGGCGAAGTGGTCGAGGCCCTGCGCCGCCCCCCACCAGCGTTCGGCGAGCGCACCGAGGTTGGCATCGTTGTCCACCTGGACCGGGACCCGCAGGTCCGCGCAGAGCGCGGCGAGACCATGGCGGCCATCCCATGCCGGCATCGCGATCGGCGACAGACGGTCAGGGTGCCGGATGTCGACCGGGCTCGGCACCCCGATCCCGATCCCGATGAGCCGATCCCTCGCCCCCTCGCCGCCCGCGGAGAGGACCGTCTCGATGAGGCGTCGGATGAGCTGACGCGTCCCCTCCGGATCCGCTTGCACCGGGTGCGGCTCCCGTGCGGCGGCGAGGACCCGCGCCCGCAGGTCGGTGCAGACCACCGTGACGTGGGCCGCCCCCATGTCCACGCCGACGATCGTCCGCGACGCGTCTTGGAACTCGAGGACGATCGGCCGACGGCCACCGCGCGAGACCCCTTCCCCCGCCTCGACGACGAGCCCCGTCCCGAGCAGGGTCTCCACGATCTCCGAGACGGTGGAGCGCGAGAGATCCGCCCGCCGAGCGATCTCGGCACGAGAGATCCGCCGTTCCTCCCAGATCAGCCGGAGGACGGCGTCCGACAACGCGGGTGGGCGCGCCGGACCGAAGTCCGACGCGCCCACCACGCGTCCCGGGAACCGGGTCACCGCACCTCCCGCCACATGGCCAGCGCCATGCTAGGAAGGCTACTTGTGGAACAGCACGTTGTCGATGAAGACCGTCCGGGCGCTCGGCGCACTCACGAAGATCAGCTGCGCGAGGTTGGCCCGCGTCGTGAGCCCCGTGAACTGCGAGAGCGGGATGTCGAACGTCACCCAGCTCCCGGATGCGAAGGCCGGGGTCGACGCCGAGTTGAAGACGAGCTCATGCTCCTTGTCATCACCGCCGGCATAGGCGTTGTTCGCCCCGAAGTCCACGAGCTTCACCTTGAACTCCGACGCCGTGACCACGGGCTCCGGCGTCCAGATCGAAAAGGAGAAGTGCGTCATGGCCGTCGCGTTCACGGTCGCCGAGGTGAACTCGATCCCCGAGAAGACGAGGTTGGAGTACTTCTTGACGTCGTTCCCCGCGATCTGCACGTCGGAGACATCGGCCTGGTCCCAATCCGCCGACCAGGTGTTGACGGTCCGGTTGGTGTAGGCGTTGCTGAAGAGCGAGATCACATCCCCGGCCGCATAGGTCGGGGTGGGCGCCGCCACCGTCGGGGCATCGGTGGAGAAGAAGATGTTGTCGATGAAGATCGTGGAGAGCGTGCCCGAGAGGATGAGCTGCGCCACCTTCGACCGCGAGGTCATGCCGGTGAAGCTCGAGAGCGGGATCCGGAACCGGACCCAGGTGCTCCGCGCCAAGGCAGGTGTGGACGCCGTGGTGAAGGTCAGCTCATGCTCGGTGTCATCCCCGCCACCGAACGCCCCGTTCGCCCCCCAATCGACGAGCTTCACCTTGAAGGTGGAGGCCGACGTGAGGGAATCGGGGATCCAGAGGTCGAAGTTGAAGGTGCTCATCGCTGAGGCGTCGATCGGCGAGGCCGGCTCGATACCCGCGAAGACGAGGTTCGTGTACTTCTTGACGGCATCGGTCCCGACGGTGACGTCGGACACGTCCGCCTGATCCCACGAGGTCGACCAGGTGGTCCCCGTCCGATCGGTGTACGCGTTGCTGAAGAGCGAGATGACCGACGAGGCCGGATTGGTCGGCGTCGCCGCGGCGGCGGTCGGACCCGGCGGCG
>CAIVJV010000284.1 GCA_903906325.1 uncultured Gemmatimonadota bacterium | reverse complement strand
GGACTACCGCCGCGCCAGCCTCGATGTCACCGACGTCGCCGCCGACCCGCTCACCCAGTTCCGCGACTGGTTCCAGCAGGCCCAGCAGGCCGAGGTGATCGAGCCGAATGCGATGGCGCTCGCGACGAGCGATGCGGAGGGTCATCCCAACTGTCGGATGGTGTTGCTCAAGGAGGCCGATGCGCGCGGCTTCGTCTTCTTCACCGACTACCGCAGCCTGAAGGGCCAGGAGCTCGACGCGTCGGCGCATGCCGCGCTCTGCTTCTGGTGGGCGCCCCTCGAGCGGCAGGTGCGGTTGCAAGGTCGCGTCGAACGCATCGACGCCGCGGAATCGGCGGCCTACTTCCGACAGCGGCCCCGTGGGAGCCAGCTCGGCGCCTGGGCCTCCGCCCAGAGTGCGGTCCTCCCCGATCGCGCCACGTTGGAGCGGCGACATGCCGAACTCGATGCGCAGTATCCCGGCGAGACCATCCCGCTGCCGACGCACTGGGGGGGATTCCGGGTGATCCCATCGAGCTTCGAGTTCTGGCAGGGACGGCCGAGCCGCTTGCACGACCGGATCCGCTATCGGCGTGATGGCGCCGCGTGGGTGATCGAGCGCCTCAGCCCCTGATCACCCCTTCAGCTTCTCGAGGGCCTCGCGGGCGGCCTTGAGGGCCGGGTCACTGGCGATCGCCTGCTGATAGGCCGCGCGCGCGTCGGCGACGCGGCCCGCCCTCTCGAGGATCTGCCCGAGGCGGTACTGCACCTGTGCGCGGCTCGGGACCATGAAGGACGCGGACCAGCTGGGACCAGCGAGCACCTCGCGGAGATAGCGCTCCCCTCTGGCGAGTTGCTGCCCACTCGTGCCGGCGAGGCGCCCATACTGGATGCGCGCGGCGAGATCGGTGGGGTGACGGGCCAAGAAGCCGTCGAGGGTCGCAAAGGCAGCCGCCGTGCGCCCCCAGGCGGCCTGACGCTGCGCGAGCTGGACCACCGGCGCCGCACTATCGGGGGCCGCCGCGATCGCCGCGCGGAGGGCGCGCTCCACGCCCGTGGTGTCCCGGGCGCGAGCCGCGAGGGTCGCCGCCGCCATCTGGCCGCGCATCGGATTCAGCTTGAGCAGCGCACGCTGCTGCTCCCGGGCCTTCTCCTCGCTCCCCCCCATCACCCCAGGCGCGAACGAATAGAAGAGCATCAGTCCCTCGCGGGCCTCGACGAGCGTGGGGTCGAGGGCGACTGCCTCCTCGAAGGCGGCCTTCACCCGTCGCGCGAGGAAGGGTTGTCGCACGGTGCTCGCGGTCGCGGTCTGCGCCCCCACCGCCTGCCCGAGGCGAAGGTGGTACTCCCCGACCTTGGGATTCAGCGCGATGGCCTTGGCGAACTGCGCCTCGGCCTTGGCCGGTTCATTCGCTTGCAAGAGCCGCATCCCCTCGGCGAGCGCCGCCCGATCGGGTTGGGCGAGGAGGGCGCAGGGGAGCAGCAGGGAGAGCAGGAGCACTCGCATAGGCTCCCTACCAAACATTTTCCGTGGCCTGGAGTTCCCCGCGCAACTTGCCGTAGCTCTCGTGTCGCGCCGCGCTCACCGCCCCCCCGGCCACCGCCGCCCGCACCGCGCACCCCGGCTCGACCTCATGGCGACAGTCCTGGAATCGACAGTGCCCGAGATACGGACGGAACTCGGGAAAACACTGATCGAGCGACTCCGAGGGGAGGCCCCAGATCCCGATCTCGCGCAGGCCGGGCGTATCGACGAGATAGCCCTCGTCGCCATCGGGGAGCGGGATGAGCTTCGCACCGACGGTGGTGTGCCGCCCTTTGTTCACCGACGCGGAGATGGCCTGCGTGCGAAGTGCCAAGCCAGGATGCAGGGCGTTGAGTAACGAGGACTTCCCCACGCCGGAGGGACCGGTCACCGCGGTGATCCGGCCATGGAGGTCGCGCCGGAGCGGCTCGAGTCCGTCCCCGCGCTTGGCGCTCGTGAGATGCACCGGGTATCCTGCCGCGCGATATGGCGCGGCGAGTGCCTCGACCGACGCCGCATCCGCCGCGAGGTCCACCTTGTTGAGGACCAGGTGTGGATGCAGGTCGTTCGCCTCGCAGATGACGAGGAAGCGATCGATCATCCGGGGATGGGGCTCCGGCTTGGCGATCGCGAAGACGACCAGCACCTGATCGAGATTCGCCGCGAGGATGCGGACCCCATGGCGTCCTCCGGGCTCACGACGCGAGAGCTCACTGGTGCGCGGGGCGATCGCGGTGATCCGCCACCCCGTGCCACGCTCCTCCGGCTCGACGGTGACATGATCGCCGACTGCGAGCTTGAGCGCCCCCCGCTCCTCCTGTTTGAGGCGGCCCGCGAGCGCCGCCTCGTACGCCGATCCATCGGGCGTCCGGACGCGCCAGACCCCACCCGTCCCCTCGACGACGATCCCCTGCCGCGCGCTCACCGCGCTGCCTCGCGGCGTCGCTGGATCAGGGCATCCAGCACACCCTGCACCGCCGGGAGCTCCATCGCACCCACGGCGGCCAACGCCTCCGCACGCGTGGATCCCCACGCGAGGAACTCGGATTCGAGATGCCCATCGACCCCCTGCGCGCCGTAGCGCTTCCACTGCACGAAGAGGAGGAAGGCGCCGAAGGGACGCGCCGCCTCACCCGTGGCATCCACCAGCAATTCGACGGAGTAGGAGGCCCCATCCTTCCCCTCGAACGCCGCAGGACGCGCATGGACCGCCGCGTACCCCCCGATGGTCCGCTCGTCCCCCTGGCTGGGGTCGGGAGGGAGGAATCGACTCACCGACGCGAGACCATCTCGCGCAGCACGTTCCCCGCGATGAAGGCGATGTTCGCGGGCCGCTCGGCCAATCGGCGCATCAGGTACGGATACCACTGCGTCCCGAACGGCACATAGGCACGGACCCGCCATCCCTCGCGGACCAGGCGCTCCTGGAGGTCACGCCGCACCCCGTAGAGCATCTGGAACTCGAAGCGCTCTGGACCGATCCCCTCCGCACGAGCGAACCGGATCGCCTCGGCGATGATCGCCTCGTCGTGCGTGGCGAGCCCGGGATACTGCCCACGGGTCATGAGCCGCTTCATGCCATCCACATACGTGGCGTCGACGTCGCGCTTCGCCGGGAAGGCCACCGTCGCCGGTTCCAGATACGCCCCTTTGCAGAGTCGCACACGGCAGCGCTGCCCGATCGCCCACTCGATGTCCTCGAGGGTGCGACGTAGCGCGCTCTGGAGCACGATCCCGACCTGCTGCGGATACCGCGGATAGAGCTGCGTCCCGAAGAAGTCGAGGGTGCGCTGCGTGTACGGGCTTCCCTCCATATCCAGACGGACGAAGGAGCCGTAGCCCTTCGCCCGCTCGAGGATCGCGGTGGTCACCTCGGCGCACAGCGCGTCTCGGATGTCCTGGCCGAGCGCGGTGAGCTTGACCGAGACATTGGCGTTCAGTCCGCGCGCGTGGATCTCGTCCAGCAGTTCGAGATACTGCCGCCCCGTCTCACGTGCCTCGGCCTCGCTCGTCACCGATTCCCCCAGCAGATCGAGCGTCGCGGCGATCCCCGCGGCGTTGAGCTCGGCGACGGCCTCGCAGGCGGAGGCGATCGTCTCACCTGCGACGAAGCGCGAGGCGAAGCCCTTGGCGAGGCCGTTATGCCGGACGAAGCGGAAGATCCGCGGCTGGCGCGAGAGATAGAGGAGCGTGTTCCGAAGCACAGGGGATTGAGAGAGGAGAACGGATCAGCGCGGGGACGGTCGCGCCGACGAGGGCAACGGGGCCAGCACCCGCTGCACCGGATGGGGCGCGCCGACCGTCAACGCCGTATCGAGGAGATTCCAGGTGGTGAGCCCATCGTCGCTCTCGGGCTCGAGCAGGATCGCCGCGAGCAGACCCAGCGGTTGTTGGGACGCGATCACGAAGGCGCCGCGGGGGAGTTCGAGCGTCGCTGCCTCCCAGCGCCCCTCGACGCGCACCTCCTGATGGCCCTGGAACGGCCGCGGGGCTCGCACGACCGAATCGAGGAGGAAGCGTTCCCCACGGACGCGGAGTGTCCGATCGAGTGGGATGACCTGGATCCCATGCGCCTCGAGCTTCGCCACCGCCGCGGCCTGATCCGCACGTAACACCCAGCCCTGTGGGAGTGGCCGCGTGCGCGTCGCATCGAAGCGGTCGATCACCGGCATCGTGACCGCCGTGAAGACGTTCGACCGACGGAACCCGCGCCGGAGCCCGGGCTCGTACCGGACCGAGTCCCCCGTGGGCAGGAGCGGCTCCACCAGGATCGGCGCGGTGAACGGGGTCTTCGTCAGCGTCGCCCGCAGTGGGACAGGGGTCCCCACCACGGGGAGCGGCGCCTGTCGGGTCCGCGCGAGGACCGTCGGGGCATGCTCCGCCACGGCACGGAGCAGCTCGTGCACGTAGGCACGGGTGGCGAGCACACGGCGCTCGAAGGGATCATGCGAATACGCCTCGCTCAACACGCTCACCCGATTCCGGAGCCCGACGTAGTTGGTCCCGAAGCGCGGCCCGTGCTCATAGGTCTCCCAGGCGCCCTTGTTCAGGGAGGCCGGATCGTCCCGGCCCGCGAACTCGCCACGGAAGTTGCCGTAATCGAACGTCTCGAGGCGATGCCGCTCCCGCATCCGACGGCGAAGGAGCGGGAGCAACGTATCGCGCGTCCACGCCCCCGCGGGCGCGAGCGTGGGATCCATCGCCGCCGGATGCAGCGAGGGGGCATAGGTCAGGGCATAGCCATGATACGACCCGTTCGTCGTGTGCAGGTCGACGAAGACATCCGGATCGGCGCGCAGGAACATCTGCAGCGCGGCCTGCGTCTCCGGCGCCTCGGCCTTGATGTAATCCCGGTTGAGATCGAGCCCGGCGGCGTTCGGCCGGTTCCCGATGCGCTGCGGGCCGTTCTGCGCGCCACGCAACCGCTCCTGCGGCCCGAAGGCGTCGTTCCCATCGGCGTTGTAGATGGGCACCGCGATGAGCACGATCGAGTCGAGCACATTCGGCTTGGGATCGAGCATCAGGTCGCGCAGGAGCGCCAACACCGCCTCCTTCCCCTCGACCTCGCCGCCATGGATATCGCCTTGTACGTAGACGATCGGCTTCCCGGAGCGCCGCGCCGCCTCCGGTGTCCGCGGCAGGGGACGCGACACGATCAGCGACGGGATCACGCGCCCCTGGGTCGTGGTCCCGATCGTGCCCCGCACCCAGGCATCGGGCACCCGACGCTCGAGGGAGTCGAGGAAGGCGATCACATCGGCATGCGACGAGGTCTCCACATACCCGGAGGCCTCGGCGCGCGTCTGCTGGGCGTCGACGGCCGACGCGTGCAGGCCGAGCCCCGCGCTCAGGCCCACCATCGCGAGACACCCCCGCACCCACCCGCTGCCTGACACCCTCATGTCGGTCGCTCCGTCGGTCCGTGGTTCCCGGGCGCGCCACGACGACCGCGGCACGCATCCGAGCAATACCGCACCTCCTCCCACACCTTCTCCCACTTCTTGCGCCAGGTGAACGGGCGCCCACAGACCACGCAGGGCTTGGTCGGGAGATCCCCCTTTCGTCGCATCTTGGCCATCAGCGCACACGCCCGCTCAGACGGGCTTCCCTGTCGGCGGATAGAAGGGGCGATGCGTGAGCGCGTGCTGCCGCAGGAGGTCAGCGGGGACGTACGGCCCCCCGTGCGCCGCCGCGAGCGCCTCGAGACGGCGCACGATCTCACCGGCCCCGATCGCATCGACGTAGCGGAAGGGACCACCACGGAAGGGTGGGAACCCGATCCCGAAGACCGCGCCGACGTCCCCATCACGCGGGGAGCGCACCACGCCATCGGCGAGGCACCGCACCGCTTCGTTCACCATCGCGAGGACGAGTCGCTGTTGGATCGCCTCCTCCGAGCGCTCGCTCGACTGCGCCCCGCCCGGGTAGAGCGCGTAGACCGCGGGGTCGACCCCGGTGCGCTTCCCCTTCGCATCGTAGGCGTAGAACCCCCTCCCGCCCTTCCGCCCGAGCCGGCCGGCGGCGACCACGCGCTCCATCGCCTCGCTGGACCGGATCCGGTCCCTGAAGGCCCCGGCCATGATCGCCCCGGACTTGCCCGCGATGTCGAGCCCGACCTCATCGACGAGCGTGAACGGCCCCACGGGGAAGCCGAAGGCGCGCATCGCCCGATCGACCGCCTCGACCCGCACCCCTTCGTCAAGGAGCCGCCCTGCCTCGGCGATGTACGGGGCGAGGATGCGGTTCACATAGAACCCGGGCGCGTCGTTGACGACGATCACCGTCTTCCCGATGCGGCGCCCGAACTCGACCGCGGTCGCCGTGACCTCGGGGGCGGTCTGCGGCGTCACCACCACCTCGAGGAGCGGCATCTTGTGCACGGGCGAGAAGAAATGCATCCCGACGACGCGCTCGGGGCGCGCACTCGCCGCCGCGATCCGAGCGATGGGGATGGTGCTCGTGTTGGTCGCGAGCACCGCGTCGGCGGGGAGGACCGCCTCGAGCTCGCGCACCACCGTGTGCTTGACGCCGAGGTCCTCGAAGACCGCCT
>CAIVJV010000283.1 GCA_903906325.1 uncultured Gemmatimonadota bacterium | reverse complement strand
CTGCAGGAAGGTGAAGACCGATCCCTTCTCGCCGCAGACGAAGCAGGTGAAGCCGCGTCCCGGGACCACGGAGAAGTTCGGTCCCTTGCCCTGGTGGAACGGACAGGGCCCGCGCCAGACGGACCCCGTCTTCTTGAGCTTCACATGTTCGCCGATGATGGCGACGATGTCGGCCTGCTGGCTGACCTGTTCGACCACCTCATCGGGGATCATGCGAACTCCGCGATCGTGACGCCGGCCCCACCCTCGTTCCACGCACCCAGCCGGAACTGCTTCACCCGTCGGTCTCCCTTCAGGACCTGCGCGACGCGCTCCCGCAGCGCGCCGGTGCCCTTCCCATGGATGATACGCACCTGACCGAGATCCGCACGGATGGCCCCATCGAGGGCGTGCAGGACGAGGTCGTCGACCTCGTGGACGCGGACCCCGCGGACGTCGACCTCGGGTTTGGCCTCCACGTCGGGGAGGTCGAGCGCGGCTACCTCGACCCGCTCCGCGCGTAGGTGCTTCGCCGAGCGGCGGCGGAGCGCGTCGAAGGGGACGGTCATCTTGAGCGGGCCGACCGCGACCACCGCCTCCTCGCCACGCCGCTCGAGCAACTGTCCCACCTTGCCCCCCAGCGTCTCGACCGCGACCGCATCCCCGATCGCGAGGGCGACCCCACGCGCATCGGCCACCTCCTGCCCCTCGGCGGCCGCTCGTTCCCGCGCCGCGACCTGCTGCGCCACGCGCGCCTCGGCATCGAGCGTCTCCAGGGCCGCCAGCTCCGCCGCCGCGCGGCCCTCGAGGGTCCGCCGCGCCTCCACCGCCACCTGATCGATCGCCGAGGGGCCAGCGGCCCGAAGCGCAGCGATAGTCCGCTCGACCTCCTTGCGTGCCTCGAGGAGATGGCGTCGCGCCTCACGGCGCGACTCGCGCTCGACCTCACGCTCCCGCCCCTGCACCGACCGCTCGCGCTCGGCGATTCGCGCCGCACGCTGCTGCAGGTCACGCGCTTGCGTCTGGACCTCACGCTCCTGCACCGCGAGGCGCTCACTCCGCGCCTCGAGATCGGTCAGGAGCGCGGCGAGATCTCGCTCGATCGTCGGCACCCGCGCCTCGGCGCGCTCGAGGATCGCCTCGGGCATCTGCAGTCGGCGGGCGATCGCGAGCCCGTACGAGCGTCCGGGAATCCCTTTGATCAGTCGATAGGTCGGCGCCAAGCGCTCGGCATCGAACTGCAGGGAGGCGTTCACGACCCCGGGCACCTCCCCGGCCAACTTCTTGAGCGCGCCCAGGTGGGTCGTCGCGATCGTCGTGACCCCGCGCTGCGTGAGCGCCTCGAGGATCGCCCCGCCGAGCGCCGCCCCCTCAAGCGGATCGGTCCCCGAGCCCAACTCATCGATCAACACCAGCGCATCAGGCGAGGCGGACTGAACGATCTCGGTGAGATGCTTGAGATGCGCACTGAAGGTGGAGAGCGAGGCCGCGAGGCTCTGCTCGTCCCCGATGTCGGCGAAGACGTCATCGAACGCGGGGAGCACCGACTCCGGCCCCACCGGTGCGGGGATCCCACACTGCATCATGAGGGCGCAGAGGGCGAGTGCCTTGAGCAGCACCGTCTTGCCACCGGTGTTGGGCCCCGAGACGAGGAGCGTCCGCTCCTCCGGCCCCATCGCGAGCTCGAACGGCACCACGGCGACGCCCTGCGCGAGCAGCAACGGATGCCGTCCCTCTCGGACATGGAAGCCCTCGCGCGCGGCGGCGAGCGCGGCATCGGCGCACCCCGTGGCCACCGCATACCGCGCGCGGCCGTAGAGCGCATCAAGCGCGATCAACGCCTCGAGGGCGTCGAGAAGGGCTTCGCGATCCGGCCGAAGCGTCTCCGTGAGTTCAAGGAGGATCCGCTCGCATTCGGCGACCTCCTCCGCCTCGAGCTCGCGGATGCGGTTCCCGGCCTCGACCGCCGCCGGCGGCTCCATGAACAGCGTCTGCCCCGACTGCGAACTGTCGTGCACGATCCCGCCGAGCGCCACCCGCCCTTCTCGGCGCACCGGGATGACGTAGCGCCCATTCCGGATCGTCACCGACGCATCGTCCACGCGCAGGTGCGACTCCAGCTTCGCCATGATCCGCTCGAGCAGCCGCACGAGTTCGCCCTCCGCCCCGCGCCGCTCGCGGCGGATGCGACGAAGCGCGGGCGACGCATCATCCTTCACCACGCCGTCGTCGGTGAGGACGAGCTCCAACTGCTGCTCGAGCGTCGGACGTGCGATGAGCGCCTCGACGAAGGGCGCGAGTGCGGCACGGGCCATCGCCGGCCGCGCCTCATCGGACAGCGCCGCACGCGTCCGACGGGATGAGGCCAGGAGCGTCACCGCACCACGCAGCTCCGGCCCCGACCAAGCGGTCCCCGCGATGCGCAGGCGACGGAGCGGGTCGGCTAGCTCGGGGATCGCCTCTGGGCGCCACCCGTCCGCCCCGGCGATGAGCGCCCGCATCGCGACCACGCGCGCATGTTCGGCGCGGAGCACGTCCAGCGCCTCGTCGCGCTCCGCTCGTGTGCCCCCGACGCGCGACGGGCGCAGCGCGCGGATGCGTGCGGCGCCCGCGGCACTGGAGGCGTATCCGGCGATGTGGTCGAGGAGCCGCGAGAACTCGAGGACCTCGAGGGCGTGTGCCTGCACGTGCCCCTGCCCGGTCACGGCCCCGACCCGAGCTCCTCGCGCACGATCCGATTGATCACCGTGCCATCGGCACGACCTTTGAACTGGGGCATCACCTTCCCCATGACGGCGCCGAGCGCCGAGACCCCGGCGTCGACCACCGCGCGCACGGCGGCGCGGATCTCCTCCTCGGAGGGGGCGGCGGGGAGCCACTGCTCCAGCGCCGAAGCCTCACGGCGCTCCACCTCGGCCAACTCCTCACGGCCGGCCTGCACATACATCTCGATCGATTCCCGGCGCCGTTTGATCGCGCGGCGCAGGACCTCGACGACGTCCTCGTCCGTGAGGTCCCGCCCCACCTCGATCTCTCGGTTCTTGATCTCCGACAGCACGGTGCTGAGGAGCAGGACACGATCCTTGTCCTGCGCCTTCCGGGCGTCCAACAACTCGCCCTGCACCAAGGCCATCAGCGCCGCGGTCATGTCAGTACGAGCGGGTCCGCTTCGTCTTCCGCTGGGCGGCGTTGAGCTTCCGCTTGCGCTTCTCGCTCGGCTTCTCGTAATGCCGATGCTTGCGCAGGTCCGCGAGGATCCCGGCCTTCTCGCACTTCTTCTTGAAGCGCTTGAGCGCACGCTCGAAGTTCTCGTCCTCGTGGATGATGATCTCCGACAAACTGACTTCCCCCCTTGGATGGCGGGTCAACGCCGGCTGGGGTCCGAGTGATGTGAGCCTTGCAAGTTACGGTGAGACAATCATTTGGGCAAGGCGCCCCGCCGGCGTCACCCCGGAGGCCAGGCGAGGTCCCGCCCCCCGAGCAGGTGGAGGTGGAGATGCCCCACCGTCTGCCCCCCATCCGCCCCGGTGTTGATCACCGTCCGGTACCCCGTCCCCGCGATCCCCTCGGCCCGGGCCACCCGCTGGGCCATCCGGGCCATCGCCCCGACCACCCCCGCGGGATCCTCCACCGCGTCGAGCGAGGCGGTGTGCGCCTTGGGGATGACCAGGATGTGCACCGGGGCCTGCGGGGCGATGTCCCGAAAGGCGAGGCACTGCGCGTCCTCGTCCACCACGGTCGCCGGGATCTCTCGTCGGACGATCCGGCAGAACAGGCAATCGGTCATGGTCTCCGCTCCCTAGTGAGGTGTCGGTCCGGCGGACGCATCGGGACCGGTACCGAGCGCAGCCCGCACCGTCGCCGCGGCGGCGATCGCCGCCGTCTCGAAGCGCAGGATCGTCCGCCCCAGCGCCACGCGCTGGAATCCCGCGGCCTCGAGGGCGTGGACCTCATCGGCCTCGAGCCCGCCCTCCGGGCCCACCGCGAGGATCACGGGGGAGCGCAGCGTGGGGAGGACCCGATCGAACGATGCCCCGTCGCCGTCCAGCAGGAGCCGCGTCCCCGCCGGACAGGCCGCGATCGCATTGGCGAGGGTGGCCTCGGGGAACACCGTGGGGGCCCAGGCGCCTCGACTCTGTTCGAGCGCGCCCTCGATCCGGTGCGCGACCTTCTGATGGAAGGTCGGCCCCTCCCCGCGGGGCGTCACATGACGCGAGCGACGAAAGACGACGGGTCGCCAACTGGAGACCTCGAGCTCCGTCACCTTCTCCGCCAGGAGGAGCATCCGGTCCTTGTCGGCGACGGGGAGCAGGAGATGCACGGCGGGCGCGGCCTCGACCTCGTGGACCGACTCCACCTGCACCGAGGCGTGGCGCTTCGCCAGGGTCAGCACCATCCCTTCCCCACGACGCCCCGTACCATCTAGCAGCCCGACCCGCGCACCGACATCGAGCCGCCGGACCCGCATGTGATGCGCGGCGTCCTCGCCAAGGGTCACCGTCTCACCCGCGGTGAAGGGCTGGTCGAGCACGAAGGTCGGGAGACTCATCGCCGCACCCGCACCGACCACCACTGCTCCTCCGCGTCCTCGGCATCGATCCGCCACCCGGCCGCCTCGAGCGCCGACACCATCATCTCCCGCTCCTCTCGCAGGATCCCACTCAGGATCATCACCCCATAGGGCGCCAGTGACGCCCCCATCAACGGCAGGAGCTCGAGCAAGACCGAGGAGATGATGTTCGCGAGGATGACCTGTACCGGCGCGACGAGCGGGAGGAGGAGCTGCGCGTCCCCCTCGAGGACGGCGACGCGGTCGGCGACCCCATTGGTCGTCACATTGAGTTCCGCATTGCCGATCGAGTCCGCGTCATGCTCGATCGCGAAGACGCGCGCCGCCCCGAGCCTGGCCGCAGCGATCGCGAGCACCGCGCTCCCCGCGCCGAGGTCAGCGACCGAGGCGCCGGCGAGGGGGATGGCCTGCAGGAGTCGGACGACCCCGCGGGTGGTCGGGTGCTCCCCGGTGCCGAAGGCCATCGCGGGCTCGATCACGATCGTCGTGGCGGGCTCGTGGCCCGCCGCCAACCAGGGTGGCGTGACGGTCAGTGCCCCGAGCCGGTGCGCGGTGATCCGATCGCGCCACTTGGTCGACCAATCGATCGGCTCGAGCGGCGAGAGCGCGATGCCCGAGGCGGGATCCGCCGCACGGAGCGCCGCGAGGAATCGTGCGACATCCGCCGTCGGGGCGAGATGCGTGACGAGCGTCGCGCCATCCTCATGCACCCCGTCGGCTCCCGTCGCGAACATCGCCGCGATCAGCGCGGCCGTCCGGTCCGCGGTGGATGGGGTACAGGCGGCGCGGGTCCACCGCGCATCGGTCGTCTCCGGCGTGGTCATGCGATGCCCTCATGGCGCGTGGTCTCCGGCGTGGGACGCTCGTCCCAGGCACGTGCGATCACCTCGGTGATCCTCGCCCGGAAGACCGGGATCGCGAAGCGCTCCGCGTGCTGCCGGCACGCCGCTTCGCTCGGGGGGGGCGACGCGAGGAAGCGACGGACCGCGGCGATGATCGCGTCAGGGGTCTGCGCATCGAAGAACAGACCGGTCTCCCCATCGATGACCGTCTCGAGCGCCCCACCGGCCCCGTAGGCGATCACCGGGGTGCCACAGGCCTGTGCCTCGAGCGGCGCGATGCCGAAATCCTCGAGCGCCGCGAAGAGGAACGCCTGCGCGCCACTCAGCAGGCGCGGCAACGCCCCCTCCGCCGCATGCCCGATGAAGCGGATGTTCGACGCGCCCTGCGCCGCCGCCTGACAGCGCGCGCGATCGGGGCCATCACCGACGACGGTGAGCGCCTGGTCCGGCATCCGACGAAAGGCCTCGACGATCAACGGGACCTGCTTGTACGGGACGAATCGCGACACGGAGATGAATCCCCGACGCTCGCCATGAACCGGCCGGAAGGTCTCGGTGTCCACCGGGGGCGGGACGACGACGCTCGACCGTCCG
>CAIVJV010000282.1 GCA_903906325.1 uncultured Gemmatimonadota bacterium | reverse complement strand
GGGGCGACGCCGGTGTTCGTCGACATCGACCCCAAGACCTACAACATCCGGCCCGATCTCGCGGCGGCGGCGGTCACCGCGAAGACCAAGGCCGTGATCCCGGTCGATCTCTTCGGGCAGATGGCGGCGATCGAGGAGATCCGCCGGTTGCTCCCGACCCTGCCGATCATCGAGGATGCAGCGCAGAGCATCGGGGCCCGCCGGAAGATCGCCGGCGAGTGGACGATGGCGGGGCAGGCCGCGACCATCGGCACCTTCTCCTTCTTCCCCTCGAAGAACCTCGGTGGCTACGGGGATGGCGGGATGATCGTCACGCAGGACGAGGCGATCTTCAAGCGGCTGCAGCGCCTGCGCACGCATGGCTCGGTGCAGACCTACTTCCACGAGGAGGTCGGGTACAACTCGCGCCTCGATGCGCTGCAGGCGCTGTTGCTGAGCGCCAAGCTCCCGCATCTCGCGGCCTGGAGCGCGAAGCGGCGGGAGAATGCGGCCTATTACACGCAGGCGTTCGCCGACCTCGCCGAGCTCACCCCGCCGTACATCGATCCGGCGAACGAGTCGATCTTCAATCAGTACACGATCCGTGTCGCGCGGCGCGACGCGCTCAAGGCACATCTGAGCGCCAAGGGGATCGGACACTCGGTCTATTATCCGCTCCCGCTCCATCTCCAGCCCTGCTTCGCCTACCTCGGGTACCGGGAGGGGAGCTGCCCCGAGGCGGAGAAGGCGGCGAAGGAAGTGGTCTCGCTCCCCGTCTTCCCGGAGCTCACCCACGCGCAGCGGGACGAGGTGGTCGCGGCGGTGCGCGGCTTCTTCGGCAAGTAGGGCGAGGTCCACCACCGCATGTCCGCGCAGCAGAGGCTCCTCACCCGCATCGGGGATCGCTCAGCCGTCGCCGCTGTGATCGGGCTCGGCTATGTGGGGCTCCCGCTCGCGATGGAGCTCTGTGAGACCGGGTTCACGGTCGTGGGCTTCGATGTGAGCGAGCGGGTCTGCGCGCTGCTGATGCGCGGGGAGTCGCACATCCAGGATGTGCCGGCGGCGCAGGTCGCGAAGCATGTGGCGGCTGGCCGATTCCTCGCGACGACTGATGCCACGCGGCTCGCCACGGCCGACACGATCTCGATCGCCGTCCCGACCCCGCTCGCCAAGACGCGTGACCCCGACATGTCGTACGTGGTCGCGGCGGCCGAGACGGTGAGTGCCCAGGCCCGGGCCGGGATGCTGATCGTCCTCGAGAGCACCACGTATCCCGGGACCACGCGCGAGCTCTTGCAGCCGCGCCTCGAGGCGCGTGGGCTCGAGATCGGGCGCGATGTCTTCCTCGCCTTCAGCCCCGAGCGGGTCGATCCGGGGAACCCGGTCTACCACACGAAGAACACCCCGAAGGTCGTCGGCGGGATCACGCGAGCCTGCACCGAGGTCGCGACGGCCTTCTACGCCTCGACGATCGATACCGTGGTCCCCGTGTCCTCACCGGAGGCGGCGGAGCTGGTGAAGCTCCTTGAGAACACCTTCCGGTCGGTCAACATCGGACTCGTCAACGAGATGGCGATCGTCTGTGATCGTCTCGGGGTCGACATCTGGGAGGTCATCGACGCGGCCGCGACCAAGCCTTTCGGCTTCATGAAGTTCACCCCGGGTCCGGGGATCGGGGGGCACTGCATCCCGCTCGATCCGCACTACCTGGCGTGGAAGATGCGCTCGCTCAACTACAAGACGCGTTTCATCGACCTCGCGAGTGAGGTCAACTCGTCGATGCCCGATTTCGTGGTGGAGAAGATCGCCTGGGCGCTGAACGACGAGGGGAAGGCGGTGAAGGGGAGCGCGATCCTCGTGCTCGGGATCGCGTACAAGCGCGACATCGACGATATGCGCGAGAGCCCGGCGCTCGATGTGATGCGACGGTTGGAGGAGCGTGGGGCGCGCGTGCAGTACCACGATCCGCATGTCCCACACTTCGCGGAGGATGGGCATGCGATGGCCAGCGTCCCGCTCACGCCGGAGCTCCTCGGGGCCGTCGACGCGGTGGTGATCATCACCGACCACGCGGCGGTGGACTATGTGGCGGTCGGCGCGCAGGCCGCGCTGGTCGTCGATACGCGGAATGTGATGGCGGCGCTCGGGGCGACCCGCGCGCGCGTCGTGACCCTGACCTCATCGCGCCCGGCGGTAGGCGCGGGATCGGAGTGATGCCATGAAGGTGACCGTGGTGGGAACGGGCTACGTGGGCCTCGTCGTCGGGGCCTGTCTCGCAGAGACGGGCAATGACGTCATCTGCGCGGACGTCGACACCAAGAAGATCGAGGGGCTCAATCAGGATATCCTGCCGATCTACGAGCCGGGACTCGAGGAATACGTCCACCGGAATCGGGTGGCGGGGCGCCTAGCCTTCACGACTGATATCCCCGCGGCGATCGCCGCGGCCGACGTGATCTTCATCGCCGTCGGTACCCCACCCGATGAGGATGGCTCCGCCGACCTCAAGCACGTGCTCGCCGTCGCCGACCAGATCGGGAAGCACGCGGCGCGCGAGGTGGTGGTCGTCACCAAGTCGACCGTGCCGGTCGGGACGGCCGAGAAGGTCGCCGAGGCGATCCGCCCGCACGCGAAGGTGCCCTTCCACATGTGCTCGAACCCCGAGTTCCTCAAGGAAGGAGCCGCGGTCGACGACTTCATGAAGCCCGATCGCGTCGTCGTCGGCGTGGCGAGCGACGTCGCGCGGGAGCGGATGGGTGAGCTCTACGCCCCGTTCGTCCGGACCGGGAAGCCGATCATCTTCATGGACATCCCCTCCGCGGAGATGACCAAGTACGCCGCGAACGCGATGCTCGCGACCCGCATCTCGTTCATGAACGAGATCGCGAACCTCTGTGAGCGGGTCGGGGCGAACGTCGATCTCGTGCGGAAGGGGATCGGGAGCGATGCCCGGATCGGGCCCGCCTTCCTCTTCCCGGGGCCCGGCTACGGCGGCTCCTGCTTCCCCAAGGACGTGAAGGCGTTGATGCGGACCTCCGAGGAGCGCGGCGCCCCGATGGGCGTGCTCAAGGCCGTCGAGGCGGCGAACGAGCGGCAGAAGCACCGGCTCTTCGAGAAGGTGAGCGCGGCCTTCGGTGGGGCGCTCCGCGGCAAGCGGATCGCGCTCTGGGGACTCGCCTTCAAGGCGAACACCGATGACATGCGGGAGTCGCCGGCCCTCGTGCTGATCGACGAGCTCCTCGCGGCGGGGGCGACCGTCGTCGCGCACGACCCCGCCGCGATGCACGAGACCCAACGGCGCATCGGGGACCGCATCACCTACGCCCCCTCGAACTACGCCGCCGCCGAGGGCGCCGACGCCCTGGTGATCGTCACCGATTGGAACGAGTACCGCTTCCCGGACTTCGCGCGGGTGAAGGCCGCGCTCAAGACCCCAGTGCTCATCGACGGCCGCAATCTTTACGATCCGGCGAAGATGCAGGGCCTGGGCTTCACCTACCGCTCGATCGGGCGGGGGGGCGAGTGAGGGTCCTCATCACGGGGGCGGCGGGCTTCCTCGGGAGCCATCTCGCCGACCGGTTCCTCGCGGACGGGCATGAGGTCGTCGGGCTCGACAACTTCCTGACCGGTCGGCCGGAGAACATCGCGCACCTCATGGGGCACGAGCGCTTCTCGTTCATCCGCCATAACATCTCCGAGTACACCTACGTCCCTGGCGACCTCGATGGGGTGCTGCACTTCGCCTCGCCGGCGAGCCCGGTGGATTACCTCGAGCTCCCGATCCAGACCCTGAAGGTCGGGTCGCTCGGCACGCACAATGCGCTTGGGCTCGCCCTCGCCAAACGCGCCCGGTTCCTCCTCGCGTCGACGTCTGAGGTCTACGGCGATCCCCTCGTGCACCCGCAGCCGGAGTCGTACTGGGGGAATGTGAACCCCATCGGCCCACGGGGGTGCTACGACGAGGCGAAGCGGTTCGCCGAGGCGATGACGATGGCGTACCACCGCGCGCAGGGGGTGGACACGCGGATCGTCCGGATCTTCAACACCTACGGGCCTCGCATGCGGCCGGGCGATGGGCGCGTGGTCTCGAACTTCATCGTCCAGGCGCTCCGTGGGGAGCCGCTCTCCATGTATGGCGATGGGTCGCAGACGCGCTCCTTCTGCTACGTCGCGGACGAGGTGGAGGGGATCTATCGGCTCTTCCTGAGCCAGGAGCGGATGCCGGTCAATATCGGCAATCCCAACGAGTTCACCGTCCGCGAGCTCGCCGAGTTGGTCATCGAGCTCACCGGGTCCTCCTCGGTGATCCAATCGAATCCCCTGCCGACCGACGACCCCAAGGTGCGCCGGCCGGACATCACGCGAGCCAGGGCCATCCTCGGGTGGGACCCCACCGTCCAACTCCGCGAGGGGTTGCTGCGTACCATCGAGTACTTCCGCACCCTCCCTGGGACGGCGCGGCTCCAACCCCCGACCTGATGCGTCGCTCTCTTCTGCTCGTCGCAGGGCTCCTGATCCTCCTGACCGGATGCTTCCGCGCCTTCAACGTACGGAACTATCCGACCTCCGCCTCGCTGTTCGAGGCCGCGCTCGAGCGCTACCAGGCTAAGAAGTACGGTGATGCGGCCACGGCCTTCGAGCGCCTGACGCTCGATCTGCCGAGCCGTGATCCCCTCCTGCCGCGCGCCCACTGGTATCTCGGGCAGTCGCGCCTCAAGCGCGACGAGCGCCTCCTGGCGGCCCAGGCC
>CAIVJV010000281.1 GCA_903906325.1 uncultured Gemmatimonadota bacterium | reverse complement strand
GACCACCGAGTGCGAGAGCAGCCAGGCGTACAAAGACGCGATCGTCGCGGCGGAGGAGCGCGACATCGTCCGGACCATGCGCCTGACCGGCGTCCCCGTCGCGGTGATCAACAACGCCTTCATCCAACGGCTCGGCACCGACGCGGGCCCCTTCGCACGCTGGATGCTCCGAGGCCGGCGCACCAAGCACTGGATGCGCACCTGGTACGCAATGCACTCCGTCCGGCGCCTCAAGCGCTCGCTCTGGAGCGACGACACCGCGCAGGACTATTGGCAGGCCGGCCGTTCGGTCGCGGGGATCCATGACATCCGCCCCGCCGGCGAGATCGTCCGCGAGTTCGCGGCCGCCCTCTGACACCTGATACCTGATACCTGACCCCTGACACCTGGAGTTCAAATGCCTGCCGACGTGATCGACTATCGCTTGATCGGAGACGACATGCAGGGCGTGATCATCACGCTCGACCCCGGCGAGGCGGTGCTCGCCGAGGCCGGGGCGATGATGTACATGGAGGATGGGATCCAGATGGCGACCACCCTGGATCCCAACAACCAGGGGGGCGGCCTCTTCGGGAAGCTCGTGGGCGCCGGCAAACGCATGCTCACCGGGGAGTCGTTCTTCATCACCCTCTTCGGGAACACGGTGAATCAGCGCCGCGACGTCGCCTTCGCGGCGCCGACCCCCGGCAAGATCCTCATCGCCGATCTCAAGAGCTGGGGTGGTGAGCTCATCGCGCAGAAGGACGCCTTCCTCTGCGCAGCGCGGGGGATCGACATGGACATCGCCTTCACGCGCCGCATCGGGGCCGGCTTCTTCGGCGGCGAAGGGTTCATCCTCCAGCGCCTGCGTGGCGATGGCCTCGCCTTCCTCTCCGCCTCTGGGACCCTCGTGGAGCGTGAGCTCGCGGCCGGCGAGGTCCTGCGGGTCGACACCGGATGCCTCGTCGCGATGCAGCCCTCGGTCGACTACGACATCGAGATGGTCCGCGGCGTGAAGACGATGCTCTTCGGTGGCGAGGGGCTCTTCTACGTGAAGCTCACCGGCCCCGGGAAGATCGTGCTCCAGACGATGCCGTTCTCGCGCCTCGCTGAGCAGGTGATCGCCCATGCGCCGGCGCTGCAGCGGCAAGGGACGTCGCGCGGATTGATCGGCGGGATCCTCGGCGACCAGGGGTGAGCGCGTGACCATCCCGCGGTGGCTGACGGTCGGGGTCTCGGGCGCCGTGCTCGCGGCAGGACTCGTGCACGGGCTCTTCCCCATCCGAAGCCTCCCGGCGTTGGGCCCGCTGCTCGATCCCGCCCATGGGATCTGGGCCGCGGCCCGGACGGCGGAGCTCGCACCGGAGGAATCCCGGGGGCTCGCCGGTCTCGGCGCGGCGGTGACGATCGAGTATGACGACCATGGCGTCCCCCACATCTTCGCCGCGACGGAGCACGATGGGTTCCGAGCGCTCGGATGGGTCCACGCGCGCGATCGGCTCTTTCAGATGGAGATGACGCAGCGGGCGGCGTCCGGGACCCTGACCGAGGTCGCGGGGGCGCGGACGCTGGAACTCGATCGCGCCGTCCGGGCGCGCGGGCTCCCGGCGGCCGCGGCCGCCAAGTGGGCCGCCCTCCCCGCGGACGATCCGACGCGCGCGGCGATCATCGCGTACATGGAGGGGGTGAATGCGTGGATCGCGCAGGCGTCGACGGCCGAGCTCCCGATCGAATACAAGCTCTTAGGTGTGTCACCACGGCGCTTCGAGCCGGTCGATTGCTTCCTCTTGCTCATGCAGATGGCGCAATCCCTCTCGTACCGCGATGACGAACTGCGGCGCGAGGCGGTCGAGGCCCTGATCGGCCCGGCGGCGACCGAGGCACTCTTCCCCGTGAACGCGCCCATCCAGGAGCCGATCGAACCGGTGGCCGGCCGGACCGCCCCGACCTATCTCGCGGCGCGCTTCCCTCCCCCCACCGCGCCGACGCCGGCGAAGGTCGCCGCCGCACGGGCCCGGCTCGAGGATGGTCGCCGGCTGATCGCCGGCATCGAGAGCGAGACCAAGGGCGAGGCGGTGGTCGGGAGCAACAACTGGGCCGTGGGCCCCACGCGCTCGGCCTCGGGGCATGCGCTCCTCTCCGGCGACCCGCATCTGCAGCTGACGCTGCCGAGCATCTGGTACGAGGTGCATCTCGTGGCGGGGGGGCTCGACCTGTACGGCGTCTCGCTCCCGCTCTCGCCGGTGATCCCGATCGGGTTCAATCGTGACGTGGCCTGGACCGCGACCAACTCCGGCGCCGATGTCGTCGACTTCTACCGGGAGACGGTCGACGATTCGGTCGCCCCGACGACCTACCGGCTCGACGGCGAGTGGATGCCGGTCACCGCGCGCGTCGAGACCTTCCGTGGGAAGCGGGGCGAGGTGCTCGCCACGGACACGCTCTACACCACCCATCGGGGTCCGCTGCGGCGCACCTCCGCCGGGTGGACCTCGCAGCGATGGACCGCGTTCGAGCCCTCCAACGAGGCGGGCGGCTACCTGCAAGCGATCCGGGCGCGTTCGGTCGACGCCTGGTATGAGGCCATGGACGGCTACCGCGCACCCGCGCAGAACTTCCTCGTCGCCGATCGCACGGGGCGGATCGCGATCCGCACGACCGGCCGCTTCCCCCTCCGCCCCGGGGACGGGCGCGGTGACCGGATCCAGGATGGGTCGCGCCGCGCGAACGACTGGACCGGCGATTGGCCCCGCGAGCGCGTCCCGCAGGCGATGGCGCCCACGCAGGGCTATCTCGCGAGCGCCAACCAGCAGCCGGTCGACCCCACCGTGCGCCCAGGCTACCTCGGCTGGGATTGGCCAACGCCCTGGCGCGCGATGCGGATCAACCAGATCCTGCGGGCCGACGCGGCGATGACGCCGGAGAAGATGCGCCTCGCGCACACCGATCCACAGAGCGCGCTGACCGCCCCCGTCCTCGCCGTGCTGCGTGACGCCCTGCGCGCGCGTCCCATGGCATCGAACGAGGCGCGCGCCGCCCTCGCCTTCCTCGAGGACTGGGACCAACACTTCGATCCCGAGAGCCGCGGGGCGGTCCTCTTCGATGCCGTGTTGCGCGAGCTGACGGATCGGACGTGGGACGAGCTGATCCCCGAGGGGGATCGGCAGCGCGCCGCGACCCCGAACTCGATGCTCCTCGT
>CAIVJV010000280.1 GCA_903906325.1 uncultured Gemmatimonadota bacterium | reverse complement strand
TGCGGCCATTGATGCGGTACTGCTCGATCGTGTCCTCGTTGTGGATCCCCGTCACGAGGCGCTCGTAGGCGAGGAAGAGCAATGCCATCCCCGGCGCCTCGTAGATCCCGCGGCTCTTGGCCTCGATGATCCGATTCTCGATCTGGTCGGTCATCCCGAGGCCGTGGCGTCCGCCGATCACGTTCGCCTCGAGGAAGAGCGCGAGCGCGGAGTCGAAGGTCCGGCCATTGAGCGCGACGGGGACCCCCTCCTCGAACCGGATCCGCACCGTCTCGCGCTTCACCGGGACGTCGTCCTTCCAGAAGGCGACCCCCATGATCGGCTCGACGATGTGCAGGCTCTGGTCGAGGAACTCGAGGTGCTTCGCCTCGTGCGTCGCGCCGAGGAGGTTGGAGTCGGTGGAGTACGCCTTCTCCGTGCTCATCTTGTAGGCGAAGCCGTTGGCGATCAGGTACTCCGCCATCTCGGTGCGGCCGCCGAGCTCGTCGATGAAGGCCTGGTCGAGCCAGGGCTTGTAGACCTTGAGCGCGGGATTCGTGAGGAGCCCGTAGCGGTAGAACCGCTCGATGTCATTCCCCTTGAAGGTG
The DNA here is from genome assembly GCA_903906325.1 of uncultured Gemmatimonadota bacterium. GTDB lineage: Bacteria > Gemmatimonadota > Gemmatimonadetes > Gemmatimonadales > Gemmatimonadaceae > Pseudogemmatithrix. The sequence continues at coordinate 1,462 of CAIVJV010000280.1, read as the reverse complement.
CTCCCGTCGCCCCAGATGTTGACGCCATCCTCGCGCATCGCGGCGACGAGCATCGTCCCGGTGACAGCGCGCCCGAGCGGGGTGGTGTTGAAGTAGGTCTGTCCGCCGGTGGTCACATGGAAGGCGCCCGACTGGATCGCGGCGAGCCCCTCGGCCACGAGCTGCGCACGGCAGTCGATCAGACGGGCTTTCTCCGCACCGTACGCCATCGCCTTGCGCGGGATCGCCTCGTAGTCCGACTCGTCGGGTTGCCCGAGGTTGGCGGTGTAGGCGTACGGGACGGCGCCTTTGGCGCGCATCCAATGCAGGGCGGCGCTGGTGTCGAGACCACCCGAGAAGGCGATGCCGACGCGCTCGCCGACCGGGAGGGATTGCAGGATCGTGGCCACGGAATCTCCAGAACGATGGAACGTCCTGAAAGGTACTCAGGACCGGCGGGGACTCAGCGCGTGGGTGTGGGCCCTGCCCGGGGGGTCGCGAGGGCACGGGCGAGGACGGCGGCCGACCCGGCGAGGAGACCGCCGTAGGCGAGCGTCACGGCGATCAGACCGGTCGGGCCCAGCCCCAAGGCCCGCCCGACGGTCGCCGCCACGGAGCCGGCGGGGGCCCCACGCGCCACGAGGGCGAGCAGGAGCCCCCAGGCCACGACCCCCGCGAGCGCCGCCAGCCCCGGCGCGGCGGGGTCACCACGCCGCACCACCGTGAGGACCCCGGCGACCACCGGGACCATCCACCACCCGACGACCCAGGTGAGCGTCGCCATCGACGAGACGGTGAGGCCGAACCAGATGGGGCGGGTCATTTGCGCGCCGGGGTGAGGGTGAGCACGCTCTGACGGGCCATCCCGGGCAGCTCCCCGGCGCGGCGCGGGAGGTGGAGGGGATGCAGCGCCCCGGTCCGCCACGCCTCGATCCGGTCGTCGTAGCGGGAGGAGACGGGGTTCCCGGATTGCCCACCGGGGTAGATCCCCCACGCCCGCACGGTGTCTCCGAGCTCGACCACGAAGCGCCAGCTCGCGCCAGCGGTCCCGCGCCCCTCGCTCGGGCTGAGGGTGCCGGGCCCCGCCTGCACGGCGAGCGACTCCCGGTCGAAGCCCGGGAGCTGCAGGAGATGCCGGATGTTGGTCGTGCGGCGCATCGCCCAACGCCACGCCGCCGGGTCGTTCCCCAGCGCGGAGCGGGTCTCGCGCCACGCCGTCTCGAGGCTCTCGACGAGGAGCTGATCGCGGTCCTCGCGGGCCTCGGGGGTCCGCCGATCGTCCCACCAGATGGAGGCGCGATCCTCGAAGAGGCGCACGAGGAGCATCGAGTTCGGGGTCGCGGCGCGCTGCTGATCGCCCTCGGGGATGAGTTCGTCCCAGGTGCGATTGGTCAGCTCCTTGATGACGGCATCGAAGAGCACCGCGCCGCGGCTCTCGGGATCGAAGTGCTGATCCCAGTCCTCGAGGAAGGCCAGGGCGGCG
>CAIVJV010000279.1 GCA_903906325.1 uncultured Gemmatimonadota bacterium | reverse complement strand
CTCGAGGCGCTGCACGAGGCCGGGGTGCAGATCATCGTCTGCGGCCAGGCGCTGATCAACCGCAACGTGCCGCGTGGCGAGCTGCTCCCCTTCGTGAAGGTCGCCACCTCGGCCACCGCGGCGCGGGCGATCCTCGCGGCGCAGGGCTACGCGACCTGGAACGAGTGAGCGGAGCGGGGCGGGGCGGCGCCCCGCCCCCGCCCCTAGGGCCGATACCCCGGGCCGCGAACCACCTGGCCCGGCTTCGCCCCGGTGTGTGTGCCCCCGCGCACCACCGCGACCCCGTTCACGAACACGTCCCGCACCCCGACCGAGAGCTGATGCGGCTGCTCGAAGGTCGCCAGGTCGGCGATCGTCGCCGGATCGAAGACGATCACATCGGCCTTGAGCCCCACCTTGAGCACGCCACGATCGGTGAGGGAGAGCCGCGTCGCCACCGCCGATGACGCCTTCCGCACCGCGTCCTCGAGGGTGAGCACCCCCTCCTCGCGCACGTACTTCCGGAAGATCCGCGGGAAGTTGCCGTAGGCGCGCGGGTGCGTGGAGCCCCGCGCCGTCGCGGGATCCTGCGAGCTCGCATCGGTCCCGAACTTCATCCAGGGCTGCCGCAGCTGGAGCCGCATGTTCTCCTCGCTCATCAGGAAGAGGATCTCCCCGAGCCCGAGCGACTCGGCCACGTTGAGGTCGATGATCGCCTCAGGCCAGGAGAGGCCGAGCGCGGCCGCGATCTCTGAGAGCCGCTTCCCCTCGAAGCGCTGGAACTCCGGCTTCCGGAAGCCGACGACCATGACGCCCTCGGGCCCCGCGATCTCACAGAGGTTCTCATAGCCGGCGTCGCGCTGCTGCATCTCCGCGACCATCGTCGCGCGGAGCGACCGATCCTGCAGCCGCTCTAGGAGCTTGCCCCCTTCCGCGTATTTCGGTGGGATACAACTCGCGAAGGAGTTCCCGCCCGCCGGATAGAGATACATGTTGGCCTGCACATCTTGGCCGGCCGCGCGCGCCGAGTCGATCTTCGCGATCGCGAGCGGCATCTTGGGCCAGTTGCGCGGGCCGCTCGCCTTGAGGTGATAGATCTCCACCGGGACGCCCCCCTCGCGCCCGATCCGCAGCGCCTCGTCCATCGCCTCGAGGAACTTGTCCCCCTCGCTCCGCATGTGCGTGATGTACACCCCGCCGTACGGCGCCATCGCCCGCGCGGCGTCGATCAACTCCTCGGTGCTCGCGTAGGTGTTGGGCGGATAGATGAGCGCGCTCGCGATCCCGAACGCCCCATCGCGCATCGCGCGCCCGACCATCGCCCGCGCGGTGTCCCGCTCGGCGGGGGTGAGCGCCCCCGCCTCCTCCCCCTTCACGTATTGGCGGAGCGTGCCATCGCCCAGGAAGGAGCCGATGTTCTGCGACGCCCCACGCGCGACCATGTAGTCGAGCCAGTCGGAGAACCCGCGCGGCCCGGCGAAGGCCCTGAGGATGCGCCGCATCGCGGTGTCCGACTCCGCGGCGAGGATCCGATCGTTCACCGGGGCATAGGAGGACCCCTCGCCGTGGATCGCGGTCGTGATCCCCTGCATCACCATGGAGAGCGCGAGCCCGTTGCCGCGGAGGTAGTGGTAGAGCGAGTGCGCCTGGATGTCGATGAAGCCGGGCGCGACCACCTGACCGGTCGCGTCCACGCGCTGCGCGGCACCGGCGTCGCGGAAGGCGCCCCGCGGGCCGATCCCCGCGATCCGGTCGCCGCGGATGGCGAGGTCGCCGTAGAACCAGGCGGCCCCGGTGCCGTCGACGATCCGGCCGTTCTCGATCACGAGGTCGTAGGCGGGCGCGCCGACCGGTCCGGTGGCGGGGGGCCGCGCCGGGGCACAGGCGGCGGCGAGGGCGAGGAGGGCAGGGAGGAGGGTGCGCGGCATGAGGAGGGCGGTGAAGGGTCGCTCCCGCGAATGTACCGCGCCCCGTTCCGCCCCGCCCCGGCGGTGGTAGAATACACCCCATGACCTCCCCATCCGCCCTGACCCCGCCCACCCCCCTCGGCGAGACCGAGGAGGAGAAGGAGGCGCGGCGCCGCGAGAAGGAGTCCCGCAAGCTCGAGGAGGCGCGCGGGCGCCTCGATCCCGAGTCGCGCTACAAGGCCCTCTACAACGCCTTCCGCGCCACGCAGGACCTCATCGAGATGGGGGACAAGAAGGCGCGCTTCGCGCTGGTGATCATCAGCGTGCTCAATGCCGTGGCGCTCCTCCTCTTCGTGCGCGGGGGGGAGAACCTCCTCCCCAAGGTCGGCCCCTGGGCGACGGTGATCCATCTGGAGATCGGCGCCTACGTGATCGGGACCATCTACTACATCTGGCAGGCGATCGATGCCCTTCGCCCGCGCGGGATCGTCATCCCGCCGGAGGCCTCGCTCCCCTCGGTGATCCAGCCCGCCACCTCGATGCGCGTCCTCTTCTATGGCGACGTGGTCGCGCGCAGCCGCGAGAACTACCGCCGCGTCTGGGACGAGCTCCGGATGGACAACCTGCAGACCGAGCTCGCCGATCAGGTCTACACCCTCGCGAAGATCAACCAGAGCAAGTACGAGGCCCTCACGCGCCTCTACGCCGGGGTCGCCGTGATGACGGCGATGCTCGGCGGGATCATCGCGACGATCGGGGCGTACCGCCTCTGGCCATGAGCGCGCCGCGCTGGGCCGCCGCGCTCCAGCGCTGGGCGCGCCACGCCTCGGAGGACCTCGCCGGCGGGCCGCGCCCCTGGCGCTTCGCGACGGTCATCAATCTGCAGAAGGGGGCGACCTTCCTCGTCCTCGGCGCCTGCCTCTGGTACTACGGCGCCACCGGGGCGCCGGCCTGGACCTACCTCGCCCTGCATGGGAGCTACGGCCTCGTCTGGCTGCTCAAGGACGTCGCCTTCCCCGATCCCAAGTGGCAGGTGCGCGTCACCATCGCCGGCGGACTCGCCGCGTTCTGCTTCGTGCTCGGCCCCTACTGGGTGATGGGGTGGCTCCTCCTCTCGGGGCGCGTCGTCCCGCGCTATCCCCTCGCTGAGCCGGTCTGGCTCGCGCTCTGCACCTCGCTCTGTGTGCTCGGCGTGGCGCTCATGATCGCCGCCGACGCGCAGAAGTACTTCACCCTGCGGGAGCGGAGGCAGCTCATCACCGACGGGGTGCACCGCTACATCCGGCACCCGAACTATCTGGGGGAGATGCTGATCTACGGGAGCTTCGCCCTCGTCGTCTGGCACTGGATCCCCGCGGCGATCCTCGCCTGGGTCTGGCTCGGCGTCTTCGTACCGAACATGGTGATGAAGGAGGCCTCGCTCGCACGCTATCCCGAGTGGGCGGCGTATCGCGCGCGGAGCTGGTGGCTCATTCCGGGGGTGCTCTGATGCGTCGGCGGTGGTTTGCCCTCCTCGCGCTCCTCGCGGCCTGCGACACCCCCACCAAGTCCGACGATCCGCAGATCCTCTCGATCGTCGCCGCGACCACGGTGAATCCGCTCGCGCGGATCGTGACGGTGACGCTCGCCGAGCCGGGCCGCGCGCGACTCACCTGGGGCGCCCCCGGGACCCCGGTCCTCACCCTCCTCGGCGATTCACTCTCGCTCACGCATCGCTTCGTGGTCACGCGGCTCCGCGCGAACACGAGCTATACGCTCGAGGCGCAGGTCGAGGGGTCGAACGCCGCGCCGCTGCGCACCTCGCTGGAGATCGGCGCGCTGCCGCCGAATCTCGCCGCGGCGACCTTCACCGCGACCGGGACGCCGACCGAGCCCGTCGCGGTGATCGAGATCACGAGCGCCACCGGACTCGCGGGGCTCGTGATGGTCGAGGAGGGACGGATCGTCGGGCATCTCCCGATCTCCTCGGGGTCGCTCTTCGGCGCCACGCGCCGCGCCAACGGACAGTTCGTCCTCCTGGATCCGCTGCATGGGCTCGTGGTGCAGAACGCGGCGGGGGAGGAGGTCACCCGTCTCCCCCATCCGAGCGCGACGATCCCCACCCCGTACGGGCGCATCCATCACGATGTGATCGCCACCCCACGGAACACGATCCTCTTCATCGCCAACGAGACGCAACGCGTCGGCGCCGACTCGATCGTCGGCGAGGCGCTCTGGGAGTGGACCCCGGAATCGAACGCGATCGTGAAGCGGTGGAGCAGCTTCACCGAGCTCGATTGGAACACCCTCCGAGGGTCGCGATCCGCGCCGGGGAACTGGCTGCATGGCAACGGGATCAACGTCGGCCCGCGCGGGAACGTGGTGATGTCGCTCCGCAACGCCGACCACATCATCTCGATCGCCCCCGATTGGTCGCGCATCGAGTGGCGCTTGGGCGGGCCCACCGGGACGCTCACCCTCCCCGAGGCCGATCGCTCGTGGGGGCAGCACTATGTCTCGGAGCCGGTGGCGGGGCGCGTGCTCGTCTTCGACAACGGCTTCGATCGTCCCGGCCCCGCCTTCTCGCGCGCGATCGAGTATGCGATCGATCCGGTCGCGAAGACCGCGACCAAGGTCTGGGAGTATCGCCCCTCCCCGGACATCTACGCCGCCCTCGTCGGCTCGGCGCGGCGCCTCAGCAATGGGAACACCGTCGCGCTCTTCGGGATGCTCGCGGGGCAGAGCGCCTCCACCGGCCCGATCGTCGCGCATGAGGTGACGGCCGCGGGCACCGTGGTATGGACCCTGACCGCGGGCGGGAGGCTCACGCGACTCTACCGCCTGACCCCGATGCGCACCATCGCGGGCGAGGTGACCGGCACCTTCCGTGGCGCCAACTAGCCCCCTCGCGCGCGCCCTCTCCAAGCTCGGGGTCTGTTCGCGGGGCGAAGCCGAGCGGGTGATCCGCGCGGGGCAGGTGCGCGTCGATGGCCGCGTGGTGCGAGACCCGATGCACCGCATCACCCCCGAGTCAGCGGCGCTCGAGGTGGAGGGGAAGCCGGTCACCGCCGCCACCAAGATCCATCTCGCGCTGAACAAACCCCGCGGTGTCGTCACCACGCGCAAGGATCCCCAGGGGCGCCCGACGGTCTATGACCTCCTCCCGCGCGATCTCCCCTTCGTCGGCCCGGTGGGGCGCCTCGATCAGGCGAGCGAAGGGTTGCTCCTCCTCACCAACGACACCCCCTGGGGGGCGCATCTCACCGATCCCGCCTCGCACGTCGACAAGACCTATCATGTGCAGGTCGCCGGGCGCCACGACCCCGCGCGACTCAAGCGGCTGCAGGTCGGCGTGACCGACCCCGAGACCGGCGAACGTCTCACCGCCAAGTCGATCACCCTGCTGCGCGAAGGCTCCCGCAGCAGCCATTGGTTGGAGATCGTCTTGGACGAAGGGAAGAATCGCCAGATCCGGCGATTGCTCGTGGCGGAAGGGCTCGAGACCAAACGCCTCATCCGCATCGCCATCGGGTCCCTCCCCCTGGGCGAACTCCCCAAGGGGGGGTGGCGTCATCTGACGCCGGCGGAGGTGCGCGCGCTCCGCTGAGCGCGCGCCCCTCCCATCACCACTCAGCTGATCGGCTTCGGCGCGCGCGCCGGCTTCGTCCCGTTCAGTTTCGGCCGCGGGCCGTTCCCCACATCCACCGTGAGGTCCTTCAGGAAGTTCGTGATCCGCGCATAGTGCGGATAGTCGATGAACTCCGCCTCATCACTGCGCTGGTGGTAATCCCCGTGCAGCCCGGTGAAGAAGAAGGCGATCGGCACCCCCTGCCGCGCGTAGTTGATGTGATCGCTGCGCCCGTAGAGGTTGTTGTAGCCGGCCCAGGCGATGGGATCGTCGAACTTGTAATCCAAGGCGAGCGGCTTCCCCTGCTTGGCGTTCGTCGCCTTCACCTGGTCGCCCAGGTCCTTGGAATCGAAGTACGACCCGATCACCCCCACGAAGTCATCGCCCCCACCGGGGAGATCCTCGGCGCGCCCACGCCCGATCATATCCACGTTGATCGTCGCGACGATCGAGTCGAGCTGGACGGTGGGGTGCCGGACGAAGTACG
>CAIVJV010000278.1 GCA_903906325.1 uncultured Gemmatimonadota bacterium | reverse complement strand
GGGACATCTCCATCCCTTCGGCGCGGCGATTCCCGAGCGAGATCTCGGATTCCAGGTGGGCGCGGTATCCCCCGAGTTCGGCGGGAACGAGGCGATTGCGGAGCGCCGCGGAATCGAGGATCGCGGTCAGCGAGAGCGCCCGGGCCTCCTCCTGCGCACGGAGTCCCGTGGCGGGAAGGAGGAGCAGGGAGAAGAGGGCGAGTACGCGAACGGGCACGTCTTGGATTCTAGTCGCCGCGCGCTTGCCCGCGACGAGGGGCGCCTCCATCCTTGGCCCATGTCCACGCGCCCGGTCGTCCCTCCCGATCCCTCAATTGCACCTAGAGCTGACGGTACCACGCCGTCGCCGTTCTCGGCTGGGCGGCTGACCGCGCTGGCGGCCGGCCCTGTGGTTGGCGCGACGATCATGCTGTCCGGGGCCGGGGGGCTCCAGGGCATGCAGGCCCGGGTACTGGGGGTGATGGCCTGGATGGCGATCTGGTGGATCAGTGAATGTCTCCCGCTGGCCGTGACCTCGCTCCTCCCGATCGCCCTCTTCCCGTTGGCGGGGATCGCGACGCTCCGCGAGGCGGCGGCACCGTTCGCGAACGACATCATCTATCTGTATCTGGGGGGGTTCCTCCTTGCCGCCGCGCTGGAGCAGTGGCATGCGCATGAGCGGATCGCGCTCGCGGTGATCGATCGTGTGGGGCTCAGCTCTCGGCGGCTCGTCCTCGGCGTGATGCTCGCGACGGCCTTCATCTCGATGTGGATCTCCAACACCGCGACGGCGGCGATGATGTATCCGATCGCCCTCGCGATCGGCGCCCTCTTCGGCGAGGGCGCGGCGGCGCGAAGCCAGCGGGTCGCGTTGCTCTTAGGGGTCGCGTTCGCCGCGAGCTTAGGGGGGATGGCGACGTTGATCGGGACCCCCCCGAACCTCATCCTCGCCGGCGCCACCAAAGAGTTGATCGGGGTGACACTCGACTTCGCCTCCTTCCTCCGATTCGGGTTACCGATCGCCTTGCTCACGATCCCTCTCGCTTGGGCGTTGCTGGTCTTCGTCTTCCATCGGGAGCGGCTCACCTTGGGGGCGGAAGGGAGTGCGCTGCTCGACGAGCTGCGCCGTGGACTTGGGCGTCTCGGTGGCGGGGAGCGTACCGTGTTGATCGTCTTCGCGCTGACCGCGCTCGCCTGGTTCTTCCGTGAGCCCAAGCTGATTGGCTCGGTCGCGATCCCAGGGCTGACGCAGGTCCTGCCGGGGCTGACCGATGCGGGGATCGCGGTGATCGCCGGGATGATGTTGTTCATGGTCCCGGGGCGTGCGCAGGGGGGCGCGGTCCGCCCGCTGCTCACCTGGACCGAGGCGAGGGAGATCCCCTGGGATGTGCTCCTGCTCTTCGGCGGTGGGCTCTCGCTCGCGACCGCGATGGAGACGAGTGGGCTCGCGACGACGATCGGCGGGTGGATGGTGGGGCTCCGCGACTATCCCCTCCCGGTGGTGATGCTCGGGATCGCCGCGATGACGGTGCTCGTCTCCGAGCTCGCCTCGAATGCGGCGACCGCCTCGATGGGGATGCCGATCGCGGTCTCGCTGGCGGCGGCACTCGAGCAGCCCCCGCTCCTCCTGATGGTGCTCGTCGGGATGAGCGCTTCGATCGGCTTCGCGCTCCCGATGGCGACGCCCCCGAACGCGATCGTCTTCGGGAGTGGGGAGCTGCGCGTCCGCGAGATGATGCGGGTGGGGCTCGTGCTCGACCTCGTCGCGATCCTCGTGGTGGTGGGCGTGCTCCTCGTCGTGTTCTAGAGGCGCTCCGGGGCCGCGATATCTTTCGCAGGACCATGCGCCGCGACTACCGCTTCATCGCCGATACCGACTCCCTCGACGCCCTGCGCCGCCTGCAACGGGGCTGGGCAGGATGGGAGATGGCCGAGGGCCAGTTCCGCGTGCGACTCCGTGAAGGGGGCACGGTGCACGTGCATGTGGACCGCGCGGAGATCGAACCGGCGTTCGAGGTATCGTGCCTCGTCGCCGATT
>CAIVJV010000277.1 GCA_903906325.1 uncultured Gemmatimonadota bacterium | reverse complement strand
GCTCTACCAACTGAGCTATTCCCGCGTGAGGCGAAGGTTAGGTCATCCTCGCGGAGGGGGCAAGACGAACGGCGGGTCGCCTAACTTTACCCCATGCGCTCGGTCGGCCTCCCTGGTGATAAATCGATCTCGCACCGCGCCCTCATCCTCGCGGCGGTGACCGAGGGTCGTGCGCGGATCCGTGGGGTCCTCTCGTCGGCCGATGTCGCATCCACCGCTGGGGTCCTCTCCGCGCTGGGGGTCGCCCTCCTGCCGCTCGATCCGGCCGAGATGGTGGTCACCGGCGTCGGGCTCCGCGGGCTTCGTGCCTCGCCGACCGACCTCGACTGTGGGAACAGTGGGACCAGCGCACGGCTCATGGCGGGACTCCTCGCCGGGGCGGGGCTCCCTGCACGCCTCATCGGTGATGCCAGTCTCAGCGCGCGCCCGATGCGCCGTGTCGCGGAGCCCCTTCGCGCGATGGGCGCCGACATCACGCCGAGCGCTTCGGGCGGTCTCCCGATGACCCTCGGCGCGCGTCGACTCCACGAGCTGGTCTGGCGCACCGAGGTCCCCAGCGCGCAGGTCAAGAGTGCGCTCCTCCTCGCGGGATTGATGGCGGGGGTGCGCGTCGCCGTCGATGAGCCGATCGCCACACGGGATCACACCGAGCGGATGCTCCGCGCCGCTGGTGTGGATGTGCATCGCGACGGCACGGCGATCGTGCTTGAGCCGACCGATCGGATCGCCATCGACGCGCTCGATGTCCCTGGTGATTGCTCGAGCGCCGCCTTCCTCCTCGGCCTCGCGCTCCTCGGCGGGAGCCCTCCGCTCGCCCTCCAGGATGTCGGCGTCAATCCCGGGCGCATCGGTGCGATCGAGGTGCTTCGGCGCATGGGCGCGTCGATTCGCTTTGAATCCGAGCGGTCCTTCGGCGAGGAGCCCGTCGCCACGATCGTCGTCGAACCGAGTGCGCTCCGTGGGATCACGATCGGTGGGGCGATGATCCCCGCCCTCATCGACGAACTCCCGCTCCTCGCCTGCGTCGCGGCGCGCGCCGAGGGGGAGACCGTCGTGACCGGGGCGGGGGAGCTGCGCGTGAAGGAGAGTGACCGGATCCGCGCGGTCGTCGAAAATCTGCGCGCCGTGGGCGCCGAGGCGGAGGAGCTCCCCGACGGCTTCGTGGTGCGTGGGAGCGATCGCCCCCTTCGAGGGATGGTGCGCACCCACGGCGACCACCGGATCGCGATGGCCTTCGGCGTCCTCGGTGCCCTGAAGGGGAACGCGATCACCCTCGACGACCCATCGTGCGTGGCGGTCTCTTGGCCTACTTTCTGGGATGTCCTCCGTGATGCCACCTGACGCGACCCGACCGATCGTGATCGCCATCGACGGCCCCGCCGCCTCGGGCAAGTCGTCCACCGCCAAGCGGGTCGCGGCGACGCTCGGCTTCCGTCACGTGGATTCAGGGTCGATCTACCGGGCGGCCACGGCGGCGACCCTTCGGCTGGAGCCGGACAGCGGGCGCTGGACCGAGGCCTTGGTCCTCGAGGCGGCGCGGAGCGTCTCGTTGGAGCCTGGAGCGGGGACCTTCCACCCCCGGCTGGACGGTCAGGCCGTGGACGAGGAGCTCCGGGGTACGGCGGTGACCTCGCGGGATTCATATATTACTCCAATAACACCAATAGGTACCGTGTATTTACTAATAATCATTCCATTAG
>CAIVJV010000276.1 GCA_903906325.1 uncultured Gemmatimonadota bacterium | reverse complement strand
CGCCGGCGTACGTCTATTCGGCGGGGATGATCCGCGAGCGGATCGCGCGGCTCCGCGCGGCGCTCGAGGGGATTCCCCATCAGCTGCACTACTCGCTCAAGGCCAATGCCTGTCGCGGGGTGCTCTCGGTGATCCGTGAGGCCGGGTGCGGATGCGATGTGGTCTCCGGGGGGGAACTGGCCAAGGCGCTCGCCGCCGGGTTCCCCCCGTCGCAGATCATCTTCGGCGGGGTGGGGAAGCAGCCGCATGAATTGCGTGAGGCCCTGCAGTCGGGGATCGCGCTGATCAATGTGGAGTCGGCGGCGGAGGTGACGCGTCTCGCTGAGATCGCTGCGGACCTCGGGGTGGTGGCCCCGGTCGGCCTGCGGGTGAATCCCGAGGTCGATGTCACGAATGCCCACCGCTTCATCGCCACCGGGGAGAAGGGGCACAAGTTCGGGATCCCCATCGGGGAGGTGGAGACGGTAGGGCGGCTGGTGTTGGCGTCGCCGAATCTCCGACTGCTCGCGCTCGACATGCATGTGGGATCCCAGCTCCACACCTTCGATGCGTATCGTCATGGGGCCGAACGACTCGTGGAGGTCGCACGGCGGTTACAGGGGCTCGGGGCGCCGCTGGCGTACCTGGATGTCGGGGGCGGGCTCCCGGCGACGTATGAGGCGGAGGAGGCACCGGATCTCGCCGCATTCGCCGCGATCGTGGGGGAGGCGGCTCGTGCGCTCGGCGTGACGCTCCTGCTCGAGCCGGGGCGGTTCCTCGTAGCGGAGGCGGGTGTGCTCCTCACCCAGGTGATCTACCGCAAGGCGAACGGTGGACGCACGACGCTGGTCTGTGATGCGGGGATGACGGAGCTCATCCGCCCCTCGCATTACGGCGCGTACCACCGGATCGAGCCAGTCGAAGCGGTGCCGGCGACGAGCGGGACCATGGTCGCGGATGTGGTGGGGCCGGTCTGTGAGACGGGGGATTTCCTCGCGCTCGGCCGGGAGTTGCCCGCCGTGGAGGCCGGGGCCCTGCTCGCGGTCCATACCGTGGGTGCGTATGGGTCGGTGATGAGTTCGCACTACAACGCCCGTCCGCGGGCCGCGGAGGTGCTGGTCGATGGGGGTCGCTGGGCGGTGGTGACCGCGCGCGAGACCTACGCCGACCTCCTGCGGCAGGATGTGGCGCACCCTGAGTGGAGGCGAAGCTGATGCGGATCGGGTTGCTATCGGACACGCACGATCGCCTCCCGGCGATCGACGCGTTGGTGCGCGAGTTCCTCGCGCGTGAGGTCTCGTTCGTGCTCCACGCGGGGGACTTCTGTGCCCCCTTCTCACTCCGTCCCTTCCTGGCGCACAATGTGGCCCTCGCCGGGGTGTTCGGGATCAATGATGGCGATCATGCCGGCCTTCGGGTCGCGGCGGCACAGGGCATGGGGGTGGAGATCTTCGAGGCGCCGCACAGCCTCGTGCTCGGGGAGCGGAAGCTGCTGCTCGTCCACGAGCTCGGCGACGCCCTCGACGGATCGATTCTCGCGCACGACGTCGTCGTGCATGGGCATGCCCATCTCGCCTCGACGGCGACGCGCGAGCAGACGCTCCTCGTCAATCCTGGTGAAGCCTGTGGCTGGCTCCATGGGACGCCCTCGGCGGCGATCCTCGACCTCGACTCGCTCACCGTCGAGTCGATCACCCTCCCGTCCGCGGAGTGGACGCGATGAGTTCCCGGGTCCTGATCCTCGATTGCGGGTCGCAGTTCACACAGCTCATCGCCCGTCGGGTGCGCGAGGCGCGCGTCTTCTCGGAGATCCATCCGCCCACGCGGTCGCTCGAATGGATCCGCGAGTGGAAGCCCACGGCGATCATCCTCTCCGGCGGGCCGAGCTCGGTGACCGACGAGGGTGCGCCGACCTTCGACCCGGCGATCCTCGATCTCGCGCCGGTGCTCGGCGTCTGTTACGGGATGCAGTGGATCGCCCATACGGCTGGTGGGACGGTGCGGGGGGGCGGACGGCGCGAGTACGGCCGCGCGGAACTGGTGGTGAAGGAGTCCGCGGGGCTCTTCGCCGGATTCGACCCCGGCGAGCGGTCGGTGGTCTGGATGAGCCATGGCGACCACGTGGAGATGGTCCCGCCGGGGTATGTGCTCACCGCCTCCAGTGAGGGGAACCCCGTCGTCGCCTTCCGGCATGCCTCCAAGCCGATCCACGCCGTACAGTTCCATGCGGAGGTCGCGCATTCGGTGCGCGGGGCCGAGATCATCCAGAACTTCCTCTTCGGGGTCGCGGGGTGCACCGCGGACTGGACGCCAGGGCATTTCATCGAGCAGGAGGTCGCGAAGATCCGCGAGCGCGTCGGCTCGGCGCAGGTCATCTGCGGGCTCTCCGGCGGGGTGGATTCGTCGGTGGCGGCGGCCCTCGTGCATCGAGCGATCGGCGACCAGCTCACCTGCATCTTCGTCGATACGGGGCTCCTGCGACTCCACGAGCGCGAGCAGGTCGAGCGGACGATGGGGCAGCATCTGGGGATCACGCTCGTGACGGTGCGGGCGGAGGATCGCTTCCTCACCGCGCTCTCGGGTCTGGATGATCCCGAGAAGAAGCGAAAGGCGATCGGGCATACCTTCATCGACGTGTTCGAGGATGCGTCGTCGGTCGCTGGTGAGACGGCGGAGTTCTTGGTCCAGGGGACGCTCTATCCCGATGTGATCGAATCGGTGAGTGCCAAGGGTGGCCCGAGCGCGACGATCAAGACGCACCACAACGTGGGCGGGCTCAAGCCCGAGATGAAGTTCAAGCTCATCGAACCGCTCCGTGAGTTGTTCAAGGACGAGGTGCGGAATGTGGGCCGAGAGCTCGGCTTGCCGGAGGAGATGGTCGGCCGACATCCCTTCCCGGGGCCTGGGCTCGCGATCCGCGTGCTCGGGGCCGTGGATCCGGTGAATGTCGAGACGCTCCGTCGCGCTGACGCGATCTATCTCGAGGAGATCCGCGCCGCGGGTCTCTATCAGGAGATCTGGCAGGCCTTCGCCGTCTTCCTGCCGGTACGCTCGGTCGGCGTGATGGGGGACGGGCGCACCTACGAGCATGTGATCGCGCTGCGGGCCGTGACGAGCACCGATGGGATGACCGCGGATTGGTTCGCCTTCCCGACGGAGGTCCTCGCGCGGATCTCGAACCGGATCATCAATGAGGTGCCCGGTGTGAATCGCGTGGTGTACGACGTGAGCTCCAAGCCGCCGGCGACGATCGAGTGGGAGTAGGATGATGCGGTTCGCGGCGCTCTGGCCGACGTCGACCGAGCTCCGCGAGATGTGGCGGCTCGCGGCCCCCATCGTGGCCGTGAACGTCGGCATGATGTTCATGGGGGTCGTCGACTCGCTGATGCTCGGCCGGGTGTCGGGGGCCGCGCTGGCGGCGGGCGTGCTCGGGAACTTCTACTTCTACCTGTGCGCGAGCTTCGGGCTCGGGTTCCTCCTCGCGATCGATCCCGTGGTCGCGCAGGCGATCGGGGCGGAGGACCACCGGGAGGCGGCGGTCGGCGTCCAGCGAGGGGTGGTGCTCGCGGGGGCCACCGCGCTCGTGATGGCGCTCCTCCTCTGGCCAGCGCCCGCGGTGCTGGCACTCCTGGGCCAGCCGGCCGATGTCGCCCCGGATGCCGGGGCCTTCGTGCGCTGGAGCATCCCCGGTGTCCTCCCGTTCTTCCTCTTCGCCCTGAGCCGACAGGCCCTGCAGGCCTTCGGCTCGGTAAAGCCGGTCCTCTGGGCGGCGCTCGTCGGGAACGTGGTGAATCTGCTGGCGAACCTGGTGCTCGTCTTCGGGGCCCTCGGGATCCCCGCGCTCGGGGTCGTCGGCTCGGCGATCTCCACGACCATCGCGCGGTGGGTGATGTTCGCCGCGATCCTCCTCTTCGCGCGGCGACGGCTCATGCGATTGGTGCGTCCGTGGTCGCCGGCCGCCTTCGATCGCTCGGCGCTCCGTGGGCTCGCGGCGCTCGGCGCCCCGATCGGGCTGCAGTTCTTCGCCGAGGTGAACGCGTTCGGGTTGGTGACGATCATGATGGGGTGGGTGGGGACGAACGCCCTCGCCGGCCATGAGATCGCGTTGAATCTCGCCTCGCTCACCTTCATGGTCCCGATGGGGGTCGCCGCCGCGGGGACGGTGATGGTGGGTCGGGCGATCGGTCGAGGGGATCCGGCCGCGGCTCGGCGGGATGCGGTCGCGGCGCTCGTGGTGGGCGTCGGCTTCATGTCGCTGACGGCGGGGCTCTTCCTGCTCCTGCCCGGGCTCTTCGCGCGAGCCTACACGACGGATCCGGCGGTGGTCGCGGTGGCGATGGCCTTGATCCCCATCGCCGGGATCTTCCAGGTCTTCGATGGGATGCAGGTCTGCGCGACCGGGGTGCTGCGTGGGGCGGGGGACACGCGCGTGCCGATGGCCATCCATATGGCGAGCTTCTGGCTCGTGGGGATCCCCCTCGGGTCGTGGCTCTGCTTCGGGCTCGGGGGTGGGCCGATCGCCCTCTGGTGGGGGCTCACCGCGGGACTCGCCGCTGCCGGGTCACTGCAGTTGGTGCGGGTGCGGTCCCGCATGGGTGGACCGCTCGAGCGACTCGTCCTCTGACGCGGGGCGTCCCGAGCGTACGAGGGCGCAGGACCGAGAAGGCTTAGACGCCCTTCTCCTGCAGGAGCGCCATGAATTCCGCGGGCGTCTGGATCTCGAGCAATCGCTGGGGCACGTCCGCCTCCTTGGCGAACTGTGCGATCTTCCCGAGGACGGGGAGATACTGGTTGGAGACTTCCAGTGGCGGGGCGACGATCAGGAAGAAGCACCGCGCCGGTTGGTCGTCGATCGACTTGAAATCGAGTCCGTCCTTCTTCCGGCCGAAGGCGACGCGCAGGGTGTTCACCACCAGCGAGCGGCAGTGGGGGATCGCGATGCCGCGCCCGATGCCCGTGGACCCGAGGTTCTCCCGACGCTTGAGCATCTTGAACAGGGTCGCCTCATCCTTCTCGTCCAGCGTGAGCAGGCCGATCAACTCACCGAGGATCTCATCCTTGGTGGTCCCCTTGAGGTCGAGGGAGACGGCATCCGGGCTGAAGAAGTCGCGGAGTTCCATCTTGCGAACCTAACCCCGGCGTGAAATCAAGTCAAACCCTGTCGTTGCAAGGAGTTGCGTCCACTTCTAGGTTTCTCCAGATGCGGTTCCCGTACCCCACCGGATCCTCGGCGGTCCCTCTCTTCCTCGCCCCGATGGCGGGGGTCTCCGAAGCGCCGTTCCGACGGCTCTGTCGGGTCTGGGGTGCGGATGTCGTGGTGACCGAGTTCCTCTCCGCCGAGGGGATCCGTCGCGAGAATGAGGCGACGATCTCCAAGCTGCGTTTCGGACCGGAGGAGCGCCCGATCGGCGTGCAGATCTTCGGCGCGGATCCGGTCGCGATGCGCGAGGCGGCGTCCGCCATCACCGACGTGTTCCAGCCGGAGTACATCGACATCAACTTCGGCTGCCCCGTCAAGAAGGTCGTCCGGCGCAACGGCGGCTCTGGGTGTCTCAAGGACCTCGATCTGGTGCAGGAGATCATCCGCGCGGTGGTGCAGGGGACGCACCTCCCGGTGACGTGCAAGATCCGCAGCGGCTGGAGCGAGGAGCTCCGCGATCCGGTCGCGATCGGGTTGCGCTGCCAGGACGCGGGGGTGACAGCGATCGCATTGCATCCGCGCACACGCACGCAGATGTACACCGGCCATGCGCATTGGGACGAGATCGCGGCGCTCAAGGCGGCGCTCGATATCCCGGTGATCGGGAATGGGGACATCAAGACCGCTGCCGATGCGCTGCGGATGCGTGAGCAGACGGGATGCGATGGGGTGATGATCGCGCGTGGGAGCTTCGGCCAACCATGGATCTTCCGGCAGGCCCGCGCCCTTCTCGATGGCCAACCGATGCCGGCACCGCCATCGACCGCGGAGCGCTTCTTGATCGCGCTCGACCATGCGCGGATGGTCCAGGCCTACGAGCTCGATCCGATCGGGGCGGCGATCGAGTTTCGGAAGCACCTGGGCTGGTATGTGAAGGGACTCCCCAACTCCGCGGACCTCCGCAAGCAGTTGCATGCGGTCAATTCGTTCGACGAGGTCGAGGGGATCTTCGCCCGCTACCTCGAGAGCCCGTGGGCCCAGGAGCCGTCGCCCGACGCGGGAAACGCATCCCAGGAGGCATCGCATGCGGCGTGATCGCGTGAAGGCGTTGCTGGCGGAGGTCGCCAGTGGACAGCGAACAGTTGACGAGGCGTTGTCGCAGCTCGACAGTGCCCCGGTGGACGACCTCGGCTTCGCCACGGTCGATACGCATCGTGCGCTGCGCCAGGGATACCCTGAGGTGGTCTTCGGGCAGGGGAAGACGCCCGCGCAGGTCGTGGCGATCGCGGAGCGGTTGGCGACAGGCGGGGACGGCTTCCTCGTGACGCGCGCGGAACCCGCGGTGCAGGACGCGCTCGCCGCCCGATTCCCGACCGCCGAGGTGAACGCGCTCGGACGGACGGTGCTGCTGCGCGCGACGCAGCCACGCGCGAAGGGCCAGCATCTGGTCGCCGTCGTGACCGCGGGGACGAGCGATCTCCCCGTGGCCGAGGAGTGCGCGGTCACCCTCGACGCGATGG
>CAIVJV010000275.1 GCA_903906325.1 uncultured Gemmatimonadota bacterium | reverse complement strand
CGATCACCTCGCCGCGCCGCTCCTCACAGAAGTCGACGTCGATGTCGGGCATCGAGACGCGTTCGGGGTTGAGGAAGCGCTCGAAGAGGAGATCGAACGTGAGGGGGCAGACGTTGGTGATCCCGGTGGCGTAGGCCACGAGGGAGCCAGCGGCGGAGCCACGCCCCGGCCCCACGGGGATCCCGCGGTCGCGCGCCGCCTGGATGAAGTCGGCGGTGATCAGGAAGTAGCCGGCATACCCCGTCTTCGTGATGACTCCGAGTTCGTAGTCGAGCCGGTCCTTCACCTCGGCGGGGAGCGGGGTCCCGTAGCGGGCCTTGGCCCCGGCCGTCGCGAGCTTCACCAGGAGGTCGTTCTCGCTCTTCACCCCCTTGGGGAGGGGGAAGGCGGGGACGAAGTACTTCTTGTCGAAGACGACGTCGACCTGGTCCGCGATCGCGACGGTCTGCTCGAGGACGTCGGGGCGATCGGGGAAGTGGGCCCGCACCTCGTCGGCGCTCTTGAAGAAGAGCCCGTGGTCGTAGCGCATCCGGTCGGCGTCCATCCGGTCCTTCTTGAGACCGATGCAGAGGAGGACGTCGTGGGCGTCGTGGTCCTCGGCCGTGAGGAAGTGCGCGTCGTTGGTCGCGAGCACCGGGAGCCCGAGATCCTTCCCGAGACGGAAGATCTCCTGGTTGAGTCGGCGCTGATCCCCGGCCTCATGCGCCTGCACCTCGAGGTAGTAGCGGTCCTTGAACACCTCGGCGTACCAGGCGGCGACCGCCTTGGCCTCGTCGTACCGGTCTTCGAGCAGGTGGCGTGCGACCTCGCCCGCCATGCAGGCGCTGGAGACGATCAGTCCCTCGTGGTGCCGGGCGAGGAGCTCGCGGTCCACGCGCGGCTTCCCGTAGAACCCCTCGGTGTAGGCGAGGGAGGAGAGCTTCACGAGGTTGCGGTACCCGGTGAGGTCCCGGGCGAGGAGGACGAGGTGGTAGTAGTTCCGCTCCCCCTGTTGGGCACGACCCCGCTGGCGGCGGTCCCCGGGGGCCACGTAGGCCTCCATCCCGAGGATCGGCTTGATCCCCGCCTTCTTAGCCTTCTCCTGGAACTCCCAGGCGGCGTGCAGGTTGCCATGGTCCGTGATCGCGAGCGCGGGCTGCTCGAACGTCTTGGCCCGGGCGATCAGGTCATCGATCCGGTTCGCCCCGTCCAGCAGGGAGTACTCGGAGTGGCAGTGCAGGTGCACGAAGGACATGGGAGGTGAAGGATAGCGCCTCAGGCCCCCCCTCGCGATCTTCCGCTCTATGGTTGTGGAGACGAGGCGCCCACGGCGCTGGCGGTGGGGACGCATCGGACTCGGCGGGCTGGTCTTTCTCGCGGCGGTGGCGGCGGTCACCCCCCTCGGATGGTTCGTGGTCCGGGCCGGGTGGGAGGAGGCTAGGATCCTCTGGCGGCGCCAGCCGATCGCGGGGCTCGTCGCCGATTCGACCCTCGACCCGGGGACCCGGGGCAAGCTCCGGCTGGTGCTCGAGGCCCGGGCCTTCGCCGCGCACCGGCTCGGGCTCCCGACCGATGGGGCCTTCACCCAGTATGCCGACATCGGACGGGACACGCTGGTGTTGGTGCTCTCGGCGGCGGAGCGGGATCGGTTGGTCCCGATGACCTGGTGGTTCCCGATCGTCGGGCGGGTCCCGTACAAGGGGTTCTTCCGCTGGGCCGAGGCCACGCGCACGGAGGCCGGGCTCCGCGCCGCTGGTCTCGATACCTACCTCCGTCCGGCGCCGGCGTTCAGTACCCTCGGATGGTTCGAGGACCCGGTGCTGAACACCACGCTGCAGGGGGACTCGGCGTCGATCGTGGAGACGGTGATCCACGAGCTGACGCACGCGCGCTACTTCCCGAAGGATGCGGTGCCGTTCAACGAGTCGTTCGCGAACTTCGTCGGGGCGCGTGGCGCCGAGCAGTTCTTCCGCGTGCGCGGGGACCGTGCAAATGTCGATCGGGTCGCGTCGCGGTGGGCCGATGAACGGCGCCTCGCCGAGTTCTGGCGGCGGCTCTACGGGACCATCGATTCGGTACTCGCCGCGCATCCGGGGGAGGGGCAGCGGGACCACCGGCTCGCGCTCCGCGACTCGGTCTATGGCGTGGCACGGCGGGTGCTCGTCGATTCCCTGGCGCCGCGCTTCGAAGCCATCGATCCGCGCTACGCCGAGCGGGTGCGGTTGGACAACGCCGCGCTGATCGCGCGGCGGATCTACCTGACCGACCTCGAGAGCTTCGAAGTGGCGTATCGGGAGGCGGGGCAGGACCTGGAGCGGGCGATGGGGGCGATCATCCGGCGGCACGCGGCAGGACGGCGGTAGGGGAGCGCTGTCGGAGGCAGGGACGGCCTCGGGTCTGCTGGCCCCCCTCGTCGGTCGGTGCCATGTTCTGGGGGCAGCTTCACCTTTGGAGACCCCCCCCATGCGTCGACTCATTCGCTCGTTGGTCGCCCTGCTCGTCATCGGAGCCCCCGCGCTCGTGCTGGCGCAGCGCGATACCGTCCTCACCGTCGCCTCGTATCTCGACCTCGAGACGGTGAGCGATCCGCAGCTCTCGCCCGATGGGAAGCAGATCATCTACACCCGTCGGTATGTGAACACGCGTGAGGACCGGTGGGATACGGCCCTCTGGATCATGGATGCCGACGGTGGTCGGCAGCGTTTCCTCACGTTGGGCAGCGGGCCACGGTGGTCCCCCGATGGCACGCGGATCCTCTATCTCGCCGCCGGCGAGCCGGCGGGGACGCAGCTCTTCGTGCGGTGGATGGACGCCGAAGGCGCGACGAGTCAGGTGACGCGCCTCGATGAGGCGCCGCGGGATCCCAAGTGGAGCCCCGACGGGAGGTCGATCGCCTTCGGGCGGTTCGTCGCCGCGCCCTCGCGGTGGTCGATCCCGATGCCCGCCGCGCCCGCGGGCGCGCGCTGGGACGAGGGGCCGCGCGTGATCGAGGATCTCCACTACCGACAGGATTATCGCGGCTTCATGCGTCGCGGCTTCGTGCATCTCTTCTCGGTCCCCGCCGAGGGGGGGAGCGCGCAGCAGCTGACCTTCGGGAGCTGGAACGTCGGGTCGCGCTTCGATGGTCTCGAGGCGGGGGTGACCTTCGACTTCACGCCCGACGGGCGGACGATCGTCTTCGATGGATGGAAGGGGAACTGGGATGCCGTCTATCGGCGGTCACACATCTACGCCCTCGACCTGGCCAGTGGGGCGGTCCGTCAGGTGACGCGCGCGGAGGGGAATTGGACGAGCCCGACGGTCTCCCCGGATGGGCGGCTCGTGGCCTTCCTCGGATATCCCGAGGCCCCGGACACCTATTCGCAGCCCGATCTCCAGGTCGCGCAACTCGACGGGAGCAATCAGCGCAACCTCAGCCGCGTGCTGGATCGGTTGGTGAGCGATATGCGGTGGGCGCCGGACAATAGCGGGCTCTTCGCGAGCTACACCTCGCATGGCATGACGAATGTCCGCTTCTTCCCGCTGACCGGCGCCTCCCGTGAGGTGACGACGGGCCAGCATGTGCTCTCGCTCGTCTCGATGGCCGGCGGGCGTGAGGGGTTCGGCGTGGGGGTACGCTCGGCGCCCGATGCGCCCTCGGATGTGGTGCGCTTCTCCCTTCGCGGTGGGGCCCCGGTCCAGCAGCTCACCCGGGTGAATGACGATCTCCTCGCGGGCCGGACGCTCGGCGCGCAGGAGGAGCTCTGGTTCACCTCGAAGGACGGGACCAAGGTGCATGGCTGGCTGGTGAAGCCGCCGCACTATGATCCCGCGAAGCGCTACCCGCTGATCCTCGAGATCCATGGCGGCCCCTTCGCCGATTACTTCGCCCGCTTCAACTTCGATTATCAGGCGTGGGCGGCGATGGGATATGTGGTGCTCTACACCAATCCGCGCGGGTCGACGAGCTACGGCGAGGCCTTCGCGCGCGGGATCAACTTCCGGTATCCGGGTGTCGACCATGAGGATCTCATGGCGGGGGTCGATGCGGCGATCAAGACGGCGGCGATCGACACCGATCGGATGTATGTGGGTGGGTGCTCGGGTGGTGGGGTGCTCTCCAGCTGGGCGATCGGGCACACCGATCGCTTCGCGGCCGCGGCGGTCCGCTGCCCGGTGATCAATTGGATGAGCATGTTCGGGCAGACCGACATCCCCTTCTTCACGATGAGCTTCTTCAAGCAGCCCTTCTGGGAGGATCCGTCACGCTGGCTCGAGCAGTCGTCGATCATGTCCGTCGGCAAGGTGACGACGCCGACCTTGTTGATGACGGGCGAGGCCGATCTGCGCACCCCGATGGCGCAGACCGAGGAGTACTATGCGGCCCTCAAGTACCGGGGGATCCCGACGAAGCTCCTGCGCTTCCCAAACCAGTACCATGGCACCGGGACCCGTCCGTCGAACGCGATGCGGACGATCCTCTACATGCACGATTGGTATGACCAGTGGGCGCGCGTGAACGGGACGGCGCAGTCCCGGCGGAAGTGAGGCGCGCCTAGGCCTCGAGTGAGGCGACGGGGCGGGGGGTTCGCTGGAAGACCTTTCCCCACGCCGCGATCACGGACTCGCGCACCGCGCGATCGAGGGCGGGGGGGATCGCATCGGCGGTCTCCCCCGCCTTCCGTTGGAGCTCCGCCGCCACCGAGGTCATCTCCACCTCGGCGATCCCGCAGGGGACCATCAGATCGAAGTACGAGAGATCGGTGGTCACGTTGAGCGCGAAGCCGTGCCAGGTGACCCACTGTCGCGCATGCACGCCGATGCTCGCGAGCTTGCGCCCCTGGGTCCAGATCCCGGTCTTGCCCGCCACACGTTCGGCGACGATCCCGAATGGGGCGACGGATCGGATCAGGACCTCCTCCACCTGCCGCAGGTACCAGTGGAGGTCCTGTGTGTGCTCGGTGAGGTCGACGATCGGGTAGCCGACGAGCTGCCCCGGCCCATGGAAGGTCACGTCCCCCCCGCGCTCGACCTCGAAGAGCTCGACCCCCCGTTGCGCGAGGATCTCCGGGGTCACCAAGAGATGTGCCTCCTTCGATGATCGCCCGAGGGTGATCACCGGCGGGTGCTCGACCACGAGCAGGACATCCTGCGGGATCGCCTTGCTGATCCGCTGCGCCGCCACCTCTCGTTGGAACGACAAGGCCTCCGCATAGCGGCGGAGGCCGAGGTCGTACACCAGAAAATCGGTCACGGCGTGGATACCGCGCGCTTACGCGTGCAGCATCTTCCCCATGGAGTCGAGCACCGCCTCGGCGATCGCCTCGCTGAGGGTGGGATGCGCGTGGATGGCGAGGTCGATCTCCTCGACGGTGTACTCGTTCTCACGGGCCACGGCGAACTCGTGGATCATCTCGGTGGCATGGGCGCCGATGATGTGCGCGCCGAGGATCTCCCCGTGCTTCTCGTCCCGGATGACCTTCACGAAGCCTTCGGTCTCCCCGCTGGTGCGGGCCCGGCCATTCGCCGAGAAGGGGAACTTGCCGACCTTGTACTTCAGCCCCTTCTCCTTGCACTGCCCCTCGGTGAGGCCGATGCTCGCGACCTCGGGGTGGCAGTAGGTGGCGTTGGGGATGTTCCCGTAGTTGACCGGGTGGTGCGCATGGCCGGCGAGGATGTCGGCGACCACATGCCCCTCTCGCGAGCCCTTATGGGCGAGCATCGGCGGGCCGGCGACGTCGCCGATCGCGTAGATGCCCTTCACCGAGGTCTCGAAGCGCTCGGTGATCTTGATGAAGCCGCGTTCGGTGGTCTGTACCCCGGCCTCCTTGAGCCCGATCGACTCGATGTTCGGCGCGCGACCGGCGGCGACGAGGACCTTGTCGAAGGTGAGCGCCTGCTTCTCGCCATTCACCTCGACGGGGATGGTGACGTTCGCCTTGCCTTTCGTGATGGTGCCGAGCTTGGCGCCGGTGATCACCTCGATCCCACGCTTCTTGAACGATTTGGCGAGCTCCACCGAGCAGTCCTCGTCCTCCACGGGGAGGATGCGCGGCATCACCTCGAGGATCGTGACCTTGGAGCCGAAGGCGTTGAAGACGTCGGCGAACTCACAGCCCACGGCCCCGGCGCCGATCACCGCCAGGGTGGCGGGCGCCGCGTCGAGGGTGAGCGCCTCATCCGACGAGAGCACGAGCGTCTTGTCGAGCTCGAGCCCGATCTGCGGG
>CAIVJV010000274.1 GCA_903906325.1 uncultured Gemmatimonadota bacterium | reverse complement strand
GCCACCGCCCCGGTCCTGATCGAGGCGGCCGCCGACGCGGAGGGGCTCGCCCGTGGGCGCCTCCCCTGGCAGGCCGACGCTATCGATGGCGTCACCTGGGTGCGCACCGATGCGGCGCCGGGGAGCCTGATCGAGGGGCGGGTCACGGCGGTGCAGGACGATTACGATTTCACCGCGGCGTTCGTGCACACCCTCGAGGGGCCCGCCGCGCCGAGCGCGGCACCCGCGCGAGGACGGGCCCTCCCCGTGACCTCGTCGCTCGGGAGCTTCGGTCGGTGAGGCTCCCACGCGTCGGCTGGCGCTGGCGCGTCGTCGTGGGCTCCCTGCTCGTCCTCAGTGGGATGGTCAGCGCCTGTGGGCGTCGGCCTCTCACGCCGGCGGCGCGTGACCCCGGCCCCGTACCGCCGCCTGGTGCAGCCCCGAGACCAGCCCCGGATGCGACGCGAGATGCGGCGCCGGATGCGGCGCCGGATGCGGCGCCGGATGCGACGCCCTCCCTCGGCGAGGGCCCCGTGGTCCGGATCGCGCTCACCGTCCATGCCGGGCGCGCCCCGCTGAGTGCGAGCGGGGCCTGGCGACTCCTCGACGAGACGGGACGCGTGATCCTGCGCGCCGATCCGCGGGGTGCGTGGTCACTCGAGCGGCGTGGGACGCGCCTCCGTGCGGTGCGCGCCGATGGGTCGGCGAGCGATTGGCAGGGAGGTCCCGTGACGCTCACGACCGAACCGGGGGGGACGGTGCGCTCCGGCGTGCGCGCCTATCGCGGGGCGCTCCGGCACATCGCGACCGATTCCGGGCTGCTCGTGGTCAATGTGGTGCCGCTCGACGACTATCTGCGCGGGGTCGTCCCCCTGGAGATCGGCGACCGGCCGGCGGAGGAGCGTGCGGCCGTCGAGGCCCAAGCGATCGCGGCGCGAACCTACACCGTCCGGCGTCTCCTCGCCGAGCGGCAGCGCCCCACACGCCGGCGCTGGTTCGACCTGCTCCCGACCGTGGCCGATCAGGTCTACGGGGGGGTCGCGGCGGAACGGGCCGGGTCAGACCGCGCGATCGACCGCACCCGCGGCCTCGTGCTGCTGGTGGATGGCCAGGTGGCCGACGCCCCCTTCTTCTCCACCTGCGGGGGACGGACCGCCGCGGCGGATGAGGTCTGGGCCGGGGCGGGGCCACGTCATCTCCGCGGGGTGAGTGACCGGATCCCGGGGACCGATCGCGATTACTGCGAGGGATCGCCGACCTACCGATGGAGCCGTCGGCTCGCATCGACCGACCTGGACCGCCTGGTGCAGCGCTACCTGGCGAGCGTCACGACGGTGCCGCGCGGGGGGCCAGGCCAGGTCCGGGGCCTCAGCGTCGCGAGCACCGCGCCGAGTGGTCGCGTGGCGCAGCTCGAGCTGCGCACCGCCGCCGGGACGTTCGCGGTCGCGGGGAACGCCGCTCGCAGCGTCCTGCGCTCGCCAGGTGGCGACCTGTTGCCCAGTGCCTATTTTTCGCTCGCGGTGGAGCAGGAGGGAGGACGCCTCATCCGCGCGGTGCTCGACGGGCGCGGGGCGGGGCACGGGGTCGGGATGTGCCAGTGGGGCGCGATCGGTCGCGCGCGCGCCGGGCACGATCATCGGGCCATCCTCTCGGCCTATTACCCGGGCGCCACCATCGCCGCGCTCCCCGCTGGTCTCTTCACCCCGTAGGAGTCCCATCTGGTGCCCACTGCTCCCACTGCCAGCGTCCGCACCCCGTTGCGGGTCGGCGTCCTCGGTCTCGGCGTGATCGCGCAGACCGCGCATCTCCCTGTGCTCGCCAAGATGCGCGGCGTACAGCTCGCGGCCCTCTGCGATGGCGATCTCGCCAAGGCGCGGACCCTCGCACAACGCTTCGCCGTGCCCGACATCTGCTCCGACATCGACGAGCTGCTGGAGCTGCCGGGCCTCGATGCGGTGATCATCTGCACGCCGAACCACCTGCATGAGGTGCATGTCCTCTCGGCGCTGCGGGCCGGCCGGCACGTGCTCTGTGAGCGCCCGCTCGCCCTCTCGTCGAAGGGGGTGGAGAAGATCCTCGCGGCGGCGAAGAAGGCGGATCGCGTGGTGATGGTCGCGAACAACCATCGCTATCGGGCCGATGCCCAGGGCCTCGATGCGGTGATCCGTCGGGGCGACCTCGGCAAGGTGCGTGCGGTGCGTGCCGGCGCCTACCGGCATCGGGCCGTGCTCGCGCCGTGGCGCAATCGCCGCGACGAGGCCGGGGGCGGCGCCTTCCTCGAACTCGGCGTCCCGTTGCTCGACCTCGCGGGGTGGCTCACCGATTTCCCTCGCATCGAGCGCGTGAGCGTCGCGGTGGATCGCCCGCGCGGCGCCAACGCCGTCGAGGAGGCGGCCACCGTCTTCATCGAGTGCAAAGGGGGGTTCACCGTCACCATCGACGTCCGGTCCGCGTATGTGGGCACGGAGGAGCGGTGGTGGTTCGAGCTGGTCGGGGACACCGGGTCGGCGCGGCTCGCCCCCTTGCGGGTGGTCAAGGAGGTGCGTGGGCGCGCGGTGGATGTCTCCCCGAGCGGGGCGCAGACGCGCGACACCGCCTTCATCCAGTCGTACCGATCGGAGTTGGCGCACTTCGCCGCGGTGGTCCGAGGCGAGGTGCGCTGCGAGCCCCCGGTGGATCAGGTGCGGGTGCACAAGCTCGTCGATCTCATCTACCGCGCCGCCGACGAGGGGAAGGAACTCCGGCCGTGATCCCGCGGTGGCTGCACCGGGGCCTCCTGGCGTTGGTGACGCTGCTCGGCCTCGGCGTCGGGGCGGAGGCGCAGGCGCCGTCGGGACGGTACGTGATCTCGCTCCTCACCTTCGGGCCCGGGGATGCGATCTTCGAGCGGTACGGCCACAATGCGCTCCGCGTGCGCGACGTGGTCACCGGGAGCGACCTCGCGTACAACTGGGGGATGTTCTCCTTCGAGGACCCCGGGTTCCTCCGCCGCTTCCTCAGCGGGGAGACGCGCTATTGGGTGGCGGCATTCCCCTCGCAGCCGCTCATCGAGGTCTATCGACAGCAGGATCGGACCACCGAGGAACAGTGGCTCGCCCTCACGCCGGCGCAGGCGGAGTCCCTCGCCCTCGCCGTCGCGCGCAACGCGCTGCCGGAGCACCGCGAGTACCGGTACGATTACTTCCGAGATAACTGTTCCACCCGCGTACGGGATGCGCTCGATGCCGCGCTCGGGGGGATCCTCCGGCCGCAGTTCACCGCAGGGACCACCGCGTTGACGTATCGGCTCGAGTCCCGCCGTCTCAGCGCCCCCGATCCCTTCGCCCAGGCGGGGATCGAGCTGGCGCTCGGCCCGGCGGCCGATGCGCCG
>CAIVJV010000273.1 GCA_903906325.1 uncultured Gemmatimonadota bacterium | reverse complement strand
CGGCACCGGCTCGTGGAAGAGCATCCCCGCGTCCATCACATGCGTGAAGAAGAGCCCCGCCCCCTCGCGCGCCACGAGGTGATAGGTGAGGTGCAGGTAGCCGTTGAGCGAATCCACGGCGAGGAAGGGCGCGGGGCGCGCACACCCCGTACGGCCCACATCGACCGAATCCGCGGTCACCGCCGGCTGCCAGGTGCGCCCCGCGTCGTCGGAGCGCGCCGCGCGCAGCACCACGCTCGAGTCGGCCCGTACGGTGAACCAGCTCGCATACGAGGTATCGGTGACCGAGCGCCCCGCCCGACGCGAGGCGATGCACTGTCCCGGCTCCTCGGGCCAGGTGGGCGGCGTCCAGGCCGCAACCAAGACCGGCCCCCCGTCGGCCCCGATCCCCAGACGGAGCGAGTCCGCCAGCGCACCCGTCGCCTGCCGCGTGGGCTTCCCCCACTCGACCGGCACCGGCACACAGGCGCTGAGCGTGACGCTGAGCGCGACGAGCGTTATGACGAGTCTCCGAGGGGCAGGCGGCATCCCGAAGTATCACCGCCGTGGGCGTTAGATTGCACCGGTCCGTTCCCTCAGCCCCGACGCCGATGCCGACCTTCTCGCCCAGTGGCGTGCGCCAGCTCCCGCCGACCCTCAACGAGCCGATCCGCTCCTACGCCCCCGGGACCCTGGAGCGCGCCGCGCTCCAGGCCCGCCTCGCGCAGATGGAACAGGAGCGCCCCGACATCCCCGTCGTGGTCGGCGGACGCGAGATCCGCTCCGGTGCCACGGTGCAGGCGACCTCGCCGCACAAGCATCAGCACGTCACCGCGACCTGGCATCAGGCCACGCCCGACGACGTCCGCGCCGCGATCGAGAGCGGACGCGCCTCCTGGCGGGAGTGGTCGGAGTGGACCTGGGAGCAGCGCGCGAGCGTCTTCCTCAAGGCCGCGGACCTCCTCGCCGGCCCCTGGCGCGACACGATCAACGCGGCGACGATGCTCGGCCAATCGAAGAACGTCTACCAGGCGGAGATCGACGCCGCCTGCGAGATGGCCGACTTCTTCCGCTTCAACGCCGCCTTCGCGCGCGAGCTCTACAGCGAGCAGCCCGTCTCCGGCCCGGGGATGTGGAACCAGAGCGAGTACCGCGCCCTCGAAGGCTTCGTCTACGCGATCACCCCGTTCAACTTCACCGCGATCGGCGGGAACCTCGCCGGCGCGCCCGCCATGATGGGGAACGTGGTCCTCTGGAAGCCCGCCGCGACGGCGATGCTCTCCGCCTGGTACACGCTCCAGCTCCTACATGAGGCGGGGCTCCCGCCGGGGGTGATCAACTTCCTCCCCGGCGATCCGGTCATGATCTCCGACCTCGCGCTGAATCACCCTGAGCTCGCTGGCGTGCACTTCACCGGCTCCACCGGGGTCTTCAACCAGATCTGGAAGACGGTCGGTGGGAACATGGGTTCGTATCGCTCCTACCCACGCATCGTCGGGGAGACCGGTGGGAAGGACTTCATGCTCGCGCACCCCTCGGCGGACGTGGAGGCCTTCTGTGTGGGCGTCATCCGCGGCGCCTTCGAATACCAGGGGCAGAAGTGCTCGGCGTGCAGCCGCATCTACGTGCCGGCGTCCATCTGGCCGCAGGTGAAGGCACGGCTCACCGCGATGATCGCCGAGATCACGATGGGGGACGTGAACGACTTCCGGAACTTCATGGGCGCGGTGATCGACGAGCGCGCCTTCGACCGGATCGCGGGGTACCTCGCCGACGCCAAGGCGAACGCGACGATCCTCGCCGGCGGCGGCGCCGACAAGCGCACCGGGTGGTTCGTGCAGCCGACCCTCGTCGAGACCAAGGACCCGGGCTACCGCCTCCTCTGCGAAGAGATCTTCGGCCCCGTGGTCACCGCGTACGTGTACGACGATGCCAAGTGGACCGAGACCCTCGCGTTGATCGATCGCACCTCGCCGTACGCGCTCACCGGGGCGGTCTTCGCGCAGGACCGTACGGCGCTCGCCGAGGCGCATGCCGCGCTCCGCCACTCAGCGGGGAACTTCTACGTGAACGACAAGTGCACCGGCGCCGTGGTGGGGCAGCAGCCCTTCGGCGGGGGCCGTGCCTCGGGGACCAACGACAAGGCGGGCTCCAAGCTCAACCTCACGCGGTGGGTGAGCGCGCGGACGATCAAGGAGACCTTCGTCCCGCCGCGCGACTTCCGCTATCCGCATATGGCGGGCTGACCGGAGACGAGCATGGCGCGCTTCCTCACCCTGGATGTCTTCACCGCGACCCCGTTCGGTGGGAACCAGCTCGCGGTCTTCCCGGACGCGCGCGGGATCCCGGACGAGCGGCTCCTCGACATCACGCGGGAGTTCAACTTCTCCGAGGTGACGTTCTGCTATCCGGCGGTGAACCCCGCGCACACGCGGCGCGTCCGGATCTTCACCCCGGGGGGCGAGGTCCCGTTCGCGGGGCACCCGACGATCGGGACGGCGGCGGCGCTCGCCCTCTCGGAGGGCGCGCTCGGGCCAGAGGCGCTCGTCGATGGGGCGGGGCGCATCGTCTTCGAACTCGGCGTGGGGAACGTGCCGGTCGAGGTGCGGATCGAGGAGCCGACGCGGGCCTGGGCGGAGTTCGCGGTGGCGAAGCTGCCCGAGATCGGTCCCCCGCAGCCGACCCTCGCGACGCTGGCGGATATCCTCTGCCTCGATGTGAAGGACCTCCAAGGGGGCGTGATGAGCCCACAGGCGGTCTCGTGTGGCTACCCCTTCCTCCTCGTCGTACTCAAGTCCGTGGATGCGCTAGGACGCGCCCGGATCCGGATGGAGTCGTGGGAGCGGACGCTGCAACGCGCCTGGGCCCCGGAGATCTTCCTCGCGGCCAAGGATCCCTCGGTGAGCCCGATGCACTGGCGCGCGCGGATGTTCGCGCCGGGGATCCGTGTCCCTGAGGATCCCGCCACCGGATCGGCGGTCGCCGCCTTCGGCGGATGGCTCGGGATGAAGGAGCCGATGCCGAGCGGGAGCTTCGCCTGGTCGGTCGAGCAGGGGGTGGAGATGGGGCGCCCGAGCCAGCTCGAGGTGCGGATCGAGAAGGAGGACGGGAAGGTCACCGCGGTGCGGGTCTCAGGCCACGCGGTCCTGATGACCGAGGGGATGCTCCGGCTCTGATCCCGCGGCGCGGCCGACGCCGCGCCGCTCGCTAGAAGCGCGCCTCGACGGAGAGATCGAAGCGCGTCTGCCGCACCGGGGCGATCCCGCGCGAGAGATCGGCGCGGAAGGCACCATCGAGGATGCTCACCCCGATCCCAGCGCCACGCAGCGCCGTGGTGCGCTCCCGCCACCGGGCGCGGTCCCCTGCCCATCCCAGGTCGTAGAACACCACCGGGCGGACCGCCGCCTCGTTGAGCCCGAGCTCGGCGCGCGTCATCCAGAGCGCGGTGCCGGTCGCGGCATCGGCGGAGAGCCCGCGGATGCTCTGCAGCCCCCCGACGAAGAAGGCGCGCTGCGCGGGGACGCGCCCCGCGGTGGTCCCCGCCACCCCCGTCACCGAGGCGGCGAGGGGCCCGAGCCCGCGGGAGAGCGTCCCCTCGGCGAGGAAGCGCCCATAGGAGCGGTCCCGCACCGGCGCAGGCTCCGGTGGGCACTCCGGACACCAGAGCGCCGGTCGCATCATCGGGGGGAGCTCGTCGAGACGCCCCGACGCCCCCTCCACGCGGAGGTCCCAGAGGGCGCGCCACCCCATCGGATCGACGCCGCGACTCCCGCGCCACCGCACCGCGGCCCCGGCGAAGGTCCCCTGCTCGGCGAGCACGTTCCCCACCATGCGCGGATCGTTCGCCCCACCGAAGAGCGTCCACCGCGTGGTGAGTGCCGCATTCGACTGCTGCTCGACGAAGAGACGCCAATCGAGCCCACGCCCCTTCGACTCGCGCCCGGTGAGCTCCACCCCCCAGCTCCGATGATAGAACCCCTCATCGCGCCCATAGAGCGCGGAGGCGAGCGAGGCCCCGAACGACAGTGGGGAGCCGAAGTCGGAGCTGACCGCGAGGCGCCGATAGAGCGTCAGCGTCGAGGGCCCGCGCGCGCCGAGGCGACGCAGGGTGAGCTCGCCATTGAGTTGGCGGTCGGCGAGGGAGACGCGCCCGAGCGCACCTCCCTGGAACCCGTGGCCCAGCATCATCTCCGCCTCGACCCCCGTCCCGAGCCCCTCGATGCGGTTGTACCGCGTGAGCGGGAGGCCGTAGGAGAAGGTCGGAGGTCCCGCGATCGTCCCCGGCGGGAGGGCGTCACGGAGCAGGCGCTCCAAGAGCTGCGCATCGGCGCCATCGAAGAGCGCTTCGTCCGCGGCGAGGAGCGAACCCGAGAGCTCCGGTGACGACGCCAGGGTGCTCCGGTCGCAGGGGACCTCGACGAGCATCGGGAGCTCGACCCCCTGATAGCGGGACCGTCGCTCCACGTGTCGATCCCCGAGGGCACACTGGCGTTCGCGTTCGCGCTTCGCGAGGGAGTCGTTGCGCGCGAGCATCTCGCGCATGAGCTCGCGCCGCTGCGCCTCATCGACGCCGGCGGCGCGGAGG
>CAIVJV010000272.1 GCA_903906325.1 uncultured Gemmatimonadota bacterium | reverse complement strand
CGCTCGATGTCGACCACCAATCCGGGTATCGTGTTGATGACGGTGATCCCATCCACGCCAAGATGGACGGCATGCTGCGCCACCTCCGCGATGCGCGGGAGCGTGGGGGAGAGCTTCACGACGATCGGTTTGCGCGTGGCCGCCCGGGCGCCCGCGATGACCTGCGCGAGGGCCGCGGGATCGGCACCGAACTCCATCCCCCCCTGCTTCACGTTCGGGCAGCTCACGTTGAGTTCGTAGGCGTGGAAGCCGGGCGCGTCGTCGAGCCGGGCGATGACCTCGCCGAACTCGTGCGCCTCCTTCCCCACCACGTTGACGAGCACGCGCGGGCGCCGCACGTGGGTCGCGATCCACGGGAGATCCTCGGCGCGCACCGCGTCCACACCGGGGTTCGCGAGCCCCACCGCATTGATCATCCCGCCGGGGAAATCGGCGACGCGCGGCGCCTTCGCGCCCGGGCGCGGCTCCCGACTCACCGCCTTGGTGACGAACCCACCGAGCGCCTCGAGGTCCATGACGTCGGCGAGCTCCCGGCCGTAGGCGGCGGTCCCCGACGCGAGGAGCACGGGGTTCTGGAACTCGAGCCCGGCGAAGGCGACGCGCAGATCGCTCATCGGGAAGCCGTCCGGGTCCGACGGTCGTAGTCCTTGAGGTACTCGAGCGCGGCGTCGGCGATCGCCTCCGCCGCCTCCTGCTGCCCACGGGCGGACGCCATCCAGCGCGCCTCCGCCGGGTTCGTGCCGAAGCCGAGTTCGATGAGCACCGCCGGCATGTAGGTGCGCACGAGGACCGAGAACACCGCCTGCTTGACGCCACGGTTGGGGCCCGGGTGCACCCCATGCATCCGTTGCTGGATCGTCGCCGCGACCTCGCTGGACTCGCGGAGGTGCTCGTTCCGCGCGAGATCGTTGAGGATGAAGCTGAGCGCGTCGCCTTTGTGGGCTCCGTCGACCTCCGTCTCGAAGCGGACGACCTCGTTTTCCATATTCGCGACGTGCGCTTCGTCCTCGGTGCGTGCGGTCGAGAGGAAGTAGGTCTCGAAGCCGCGCGCCCCCGTGGGATTCGACCACTTCGGATTCGCCGCGTTCACGTGGACCGAGAGGAAGAGATCACCGCTGGCGCGATTGGCGATCGGGCCGCGATCGCGGAGGGCGATCAGGGTATCGCGGGTGCGGGTCATCACGACCTGGACCCCCCTCGCCTCCAGCGCGTCCTTGAGGCGGCGCGAGACCTCGAGCGTCACCCGCGCCTCCGAGAAGGGGACCCCATCGACGACGGGTCCCTTCATCCCCGGATCCTTCCCGCCATGCCCCGCGTCCACCACCACGGTGTAGCGACGCGAGAGTCCGGCCGGCCCCGGCGTAGCAGTGGATGTCACTGCGGGCGTCACTGCGGGCGTCACCGCGGGCGTCACCGCGGGCGTCACCGCAGGCGCGGCGGCCACCATCGGTGCGGGCCGGCGCGCCAGCGAGGGAAGGGCCCGAAGCTCGGCACGCCCACGGTCCCACGCGATCCCGAGCTCGAGGCGCGGCAGTACATCGGAGAAGAGTTGCAGCGG
>CAIVJV010000271.1 GCA_903906325.1 uncultured Gemmatimonadota bacterium | reverse complement strand
TGGAGACGCCGGCGCCTCCGTGGGGCGCCCTGAGGTCACAGGCGAGGCGTCGGGGCTCCCCTCGATCCCGGCGGGCCCATACCGCTCCTCGGTGGAGCAAGGGAACGCGGAGCAGGTGCTCCTGCGCATCGTCCTCACGCAGCCGATGTGGCGCGATCATGTGATCGAGGAGCTCGGGAAGCTCGAGGAATCCGAGCGGCCGGCCGACCTCGATTTCGGGGGTGACCCCGAGGAGCTCGGGACGTCGTACGCCTTGCGTGACCCGGTCTATGCGGTGATCTACCGCGCGCTGCTCCTCGTCGGGGAGGACTGGGCGCCGGAAGCGGTCGCCGAGCATCTCGATCCGCTCGCGGTGCGTGTCTACGAAGACCTCCGGGCGGACCCGCAGGCGGTGGTTGATGCGCGCACCAGCGTCGCGGACGCGCTGCGCCAGCTCCGAGGCCGCTCGGTGGACGCCCGCCTGCGTGCCTTGGAGTCCCTCCTCCCGTTGGCTGACGCCACCGAGAAGGACGCCCTCACCCTGCAGATCAAGCGGCTCGCCGATGAGAAGCGCTCGCTCGGTGTGCAGCACTGGGGGATGGTCCGTCGGTCGCGCTGACCCCATCTTTCCTTCCATCCACACTCTCTCCTCCTCGATCCCTTCATGTCCGATCTCCGCGCCCTGCTCGCCCTCCAAGACGACGACCTCGCCATCCATGCGCTGGAGCAGCGCCTCGCCGCACTGGAGCCGCGCATCCGCGAGCTCGACGCGCGCCGGCAGCGGATCGTCGATGCCATGGAGCGGCAGTCGACCGTGTTGCAGGCAGAGGAGAAGAAGCAGGCCTTCCTCCGCGACAAGATCGCGGAGCATCGGGAGCTGATCGCGCGGAATCAGGCGCAGCTCGATGCGGTGAAGACGATGCGCCAGGCCACGGCGGCGGCGGCGCAGATGGATCAGGCCAAGCGCATCGTGGCGGGGGAGGAGGCCGATCTTCACGTGATCACGCGCCGCGTGGAGGAACTGCGCGCGGGCGTGGCGGCCCAGGCGACGGAGCTCGAGGCGTGCGAGGCGGAGCAGGTGACGGCGCGGAGTGAGGTCGCGGCCGAACGTGCCGCGATCGACGGCGAACTGGCGGTGGCGCGGGCGAAGCGGGACCAGACCGCCCCGCAGGTCCCTGCGGCGCTCCGGCAGCGGTACGATCGCATCCGCAACGCGAAGCGCGTCCACGTGGTGGTCGCGCTCAACGCCCTCGCCTGCGGCGCGTGCGACACCGCGATCCCGATGCAGCGTCGGCATGCGATGACCGCAGGGACCGCGATCGAGCTCTGCGAGGCGTGCGGCGTCTTGATGTATCACCCGGTGTGAGTCGGCGTCGGCCGGCCTCCCGCTGGCTCCCACCGGCGGCGGCACCGGCGACGGTCGCCGAGACGCTGGCCCGCGCGCTCACCCCGTCGCCCGAGCAGGCTGGAAAGCAGGCGGTGCCCTTGGTCGTCTGTCAGCTCCTCGCCGCGCGCGGGGTCCACTCCGTCGACGGGGCCAAGCGCTTCCTCCGCCCGACGCTGGACCAGGTGGAGTCTCCCGAACGGATGATCGACTTGCCACGCGCGGCGGACCGCTTGGCACAGGCGGTGGTGCGCGGGGAGCCGATCCTGGTCCACGGCGATTACGACGTCGACGGGATCTGTTCGACGACGCTCATGACCAAGGTCCTGCGCGGCCTCGGCGGGGTGGTCACCCCCTTCATCCCCGATCGCATCGCGGATGGCTATGACCTCGGACCAGCCGGGGTCGCGGCGGCGCAGCGGGTCGGGGCGAGCGTGGTCCTCACCTGCGACTGTGGGACCTCCGCGCATGCGGCGGCGACGGCGCTGCGCGCGCTCGGCATCGACCTGATCATCACGGACCATCATCTGCCGAGCGGGGCCCTCCCCGAGGCGTTCGCGGTGGTGAACCCGAAGCGCGTCGATTGCCCCTCGGCGGATAAGGACCTCGCCGCGGTCGGCGTGGCGTACAAGCTCGCGCGAGCCGTCGTCGCCCGCTGTGGGGGCGATCCCGCGGCGGTGGAGGGGCTCCTCGACCTCGTGGCGTTGGCGACGATCGCCGATGTCGCCCCCTTGCGAGGGGAGAATCGCGTCTTCGCGCGCCTCGGCCTCGCACAGCTCGCCGCGAGCGCGCACCCGGGGATCCGCTCCCTCCTGCGCGCGGCGCGTCTCGACGGCAAGCCGCTCACGGCGGGGCGGGTGGGGTTCACCCTCGCGCCGCGACTCAATGCGCTGGGGCGGCTCGGGCAGGCGATCCGTGGTGTCGAGCTCCTGCTCGCGGAGGACGAGGCCACCGCGAACGTGATCGCGCGCGAGTGCGAGGAACTCAACGCCGAGCGGCAGGAGCTGAATCGGCGCATGCTCGAGGAGGCGCTCCGGGAGGTGGAGACCCTCGATCTCGATGCCACGTGGGGGATCGTCCTCGCGCGGGAGGGGTGGCATCCGGGGGTCATCGGGATCGTCGCGTCGCGCTTGGTCGAGGCGACGGCGCGTCCGGTCATGATGGTCGCGGTGCAGGACGGGGTGGGGAAGGGCTCGGGACGTTCGATCCCCGCGCTCGACCTCCACGGCGTCCTCGCCGATTGCCGCGACCTCGTGGTGCGGTTCGGCGGCCATCGTGCCGCGGCGGGGCTCACCATCGAGGCGGCGCGACTCCCTGCCTTCGCGGAGCGCTTCGATGCGCAGGTCCGCTCACGCCTCACGACGGACGACTTGGTCCCCACGCTGCGGACCGACCTCGAGCTCGCGATCGACGCGGTCGATGAGACCCTCGAGCGCGGGCTCCGCCATCTGGAGCCGTTCGGGGTGGGGAATCCGGGGCCGATCTTCGTCTCGCGTGGGGTGCGGATCGCGCGGGGACCGCGACGGATCGGGACCGATGGGGTGAAGCTCGCGCTCGAGACGCCGAATGGGCCGCTCGAGGGGATCTGTTGGGAGGGGGCCCGCGCGGAGGGGATCGCCGTGGGCGCGACGGTCGACATCGCCTACAAGCTGGAGGCGAACGAATATCAGGGGCGGCGGACGCTGCAGGCGGTGATCCAGGACCTGCGGCATGGGTGAGCTACGGATCGTCGCGGGGGCGTGGCGCGGGCGGCGGATCGCGGTCCCGCGCGGCGCGGTGCGCCCCACGGCGGATCGGGTGCGGGAGGCGTGGATGAGCATCGTGGGCCCGGCGTTGGATGGGGCGCGCGTCCTCGACCTCTGCGCGGGCTCGGGCGCCCTGGGTCTCGAGGCGCTCTCCCGCGGCGCGGTCCACGCCGACTTCGTCGAGCAGGATCCCAAGGTGCTGCCGACGTTGCGGGCGAACCTCGTCTCGCTCGGGGCGCTGCCGCGGGCGACGGTCCACCGATGCGAGGCGGTCCGGTTCCTCGAGGGG
>CAIVJV010000270.1 GCA_903906325.1 uncultured Gemmatimonadota bacterium | reverse complement strand
GGTGAGCTCGAGCGCGGCTTCGATGAAGTGCCGCTCGACCAGGTCGGTGGTGTCCTTCACGAGGGTCGGGAGGGAGACGCGGCCGACGAGCGCGGTGAGATCCTCCACCGCCTTGGTGAGATCGCGTGCGCCATGCGGCACCGTCGCGACGCGCCGACCGACGTCGCGCATCAGGAACCCCATCGTGGTCCCCGCATCACCGGGCATCGTGACGGCGGAGATCTCGATCTCGGTGCTGAGGCCGAGTTCGCCGCGGATCCCGCTCGCGGCGACCCGCACGACGTTGTGCTTCTTGAGCGTGGTCAGGAAGACCGCGAGATCGGCGCCGGGCCGTCCGACCCAGTTGCCGAGCGAGCGTCCCTTCACCTGCTCCTCGCTCCCGAGCTGCACGAGATCGAGGAAGGCGCGGTTCGCATAGACGATGTCCCCTTCGTCGTCGGTGAGGACGAAGGCATCGGGGGCACGGCCGACGAGTTGGAGCAGGAGGTCACGCGTCGACGCGGTCGGGCCCACCTCGGGGGAGGAGAAGCGCGCGAGGCGCACGAGGAGGAGCGTCATGTTCTCCTGCCGGAAGCAGGAGGCCGAGGCCAGGGCCTCGCCACGCCCCTCGGCGAGCTGGATGCGCACATCACCGGCGTGGCCGGTGGTCCGCGCGGCCGCGAGGAGATCCTCCACCGCACGCGTCTGGTCGGCCGCGATCCCGAGTGGGAAGGGCTTCCCGATCAACTTCTCCGCGGGGAGGTCGAAGAGGCGGGCGGCGGAGTTCGAGGCATCGACGATCCGCATCGTATCGGCATCGACGACGACGATCGCGTCGGTGGAGAGCTGGAAGAGGAGCCGGTAGCGCGTCTCCACATGGCGCAGCTTCCAATAGTCGCGCTCCATCGCCTGTTGGGTATCGACGAGGCGTTGCTGGAGCGTGGAGATCGCGCGGAGGTCGCGCCCGACGGCGATGACCGAGCCATCGTCGGCACGCACCGCGTTGTAGGCCACGGGGATGTCGGCCCCCGTGCGCGAGGGATGATTCACCTGCCGCCGCCGGGTGGACCCGCCGCTCGCCGCCTCGCGCAGGAGCCCCTCGATCTTGCCGCGCGATTCCGAGGTCACGGTATCGACCCACGCCTTCCCCACCCACTCCTCCGCTCCAGCCACCGGCGCCTCGGCGCCAGAGAAGGACACATGACGAATCACGCCTTCACGGTCCACGACGAGGGCGACCTCGCTCGTGGCGGTGATGAGCTTCGCGGCGGCTTCCGGGGCGAGCCCGGTCAGTTCAGCGCGCGAGTCAGGGGTGAAACGATCGCGGGAGTCCATGAGAGGAGGTGCCTGCGCACCGATGCGAGGTGAGGAAGCGATTGGTCAGGCGAGGGAGCAGAGCCGGCGCGCCTCGGTGACCGCCATGGCGCCATTGACCGCGTGACCGTCAGCGCCGACACGCGCGACGATCGTAGGGTCTTTGGTGACCAGCGGCCCACCGACGACGATCCGGATGTCTCGGTTGGTTGACATCTGTCGGATTCGCTTGATGTCACGGGCGAGTCCGGCGAGGTGCTTGGTGCAAGAAATCGAGAATCCGACACAATCGTAACGCGTTTCTTGGACCTTGTCTAGTAAATACTCGTCATTATAGCTGGACAAGAAATGGACATCCCATCCGTCACGAAGGAGATGCTCGGCGACGATCATCATGCCGAGTGAGTGCTGTTCCCCTGGGGCGAGGGAGAGGATGACGCGTCCCGTGCCGCCGAAGCGGGTGGGGGCGGTGAGCTGGGCGGCGAGCTCCCGCATCAGGCACTGGATGCGACCTGAGCCGATGGTCACTTCATAGAAGGAGCAGTCATCGGTCTCCCACATCTCGCCCAGCCGGCGGGCCGCCGGGGCGAAGAGGTCCTCGAAGACCGCTTCCGGGGAGGTGCCACGCGCGAGGAGCCCGCGCATCAGGTCGCCCGCCGCGCTCTCGTCCGCCGAGAGGAGGGCGAGGGTGAACTCGGAGATCAGCGCCTCCGTCGTGCTCGACGTCGTGCTCGACTGCTGCGTCATTGGACCACCAGGTAGGGGGGCGAGACCCCGGCGACTACCCATCCATAGTGTCATCCGCCCGTCAGCCTGTCAAGAGCAATTGACGTAAACTTGTATTGACAGAACTGCCAAAAGGCGCCAAATATCCTAGGGATCCTTTCCTCGGTCCGGTCGATGTCCAGTGGCCGGACAATTCGCTCACCCCAGGGGTCGACGTGTCAGCACCTACCGCGTCAATCGGACTGTACACCTCGGAGCAACGCGCGCGCCGCGATGCCACACGGTGGACGCTCGTCCAAGGGATCCTCGCGCCCCTGCAGTTCCTCGTCTGCATCGTCTCGGCCGCCCTCGTCCTCCGGTATCTCGCCACCGGCCAGGGGCTCGCCATCGCCAACCTCTCGGTCCTCATCAAGACCGGCGTCCTCCTGCTGATCATGGTCACCGGCTCCATCTGGGAGAAGGTGGTCTTCGACGAGTGGCTCTTCGCCAAGCCCTTCTTCTGGGAGGACGTCGTCTCGATGGGGGTGATCGCGCTGCATCTCGCCTATGTCGCGGCGCTCCTCACCGAGTCCCTGACCGTCCGCGGGCGGATGCTGTTGGCGCTCGTCGCCTACGCCGCCTATGTGATCAATGCGGTGCAGTTCGTGCTCAAACTGCGCGCGGCCCGTCTCCAGGAGGCGACCCAGCGGTCGGGCCGTCCGTCGAGTGCCTCTTCTATAGTAGGGGTCACCGCATGACCGGGACCGCGCTTCCCGTCATGAATGCCGCGACCGGGTGCGTCGAGGCGCCGGTCCTCCGCGAGCGCGGCCAGCGCGAGGTCTTCTGCGGTCTCACGGGGATCGTCTGGCTCCATCGGAAGATGCAGGATGCCTTCTTCCTCGTGGTGGGGTCGCGCACCTGTGCGCATCTGATCCAATCCGCCGCCGGCGTGATGATCTTCGCGGAGCCGCGCTTCGCGACGGCGATCCTCGGCGACCGCGACCTCGCGGGGATGGCGGACTGCAATGAGGAGCTCGATCGCGTCGTGCGCGAGCTGCTCGCGCGGCGCCCCGACATCACGACCCTCTTCCTCGTCGGCTCCTGCCCGAGCGAGGTGATCAAGCTCGACCTCGGTCGGGCCGCTGAGCGGCTCGGTGGGGAATACGCCGGACGGGTCCGGATCCTGAACTACTCGGGGAGCGGGATCGAGACGACGTTCACGCAGGGCGAGGACGCCTGCCTCAAGGCGCTCGTCCCCGTGCTGCCCGAGGCGCCGGCGACGCAGGAGAGCGTCCTCGTCTGTGGCACGCTCGCCGATGTGGTGGAGGATCAGTTCGGACGGATCTTCGCCGAGCTGGGGATCCCGGTGCAGTTCTTCCCGCCGCGCCGCGCGACGCAGTTGCCCGCCATCGGCGCCGGGACGCGGCTCCTCCTCGCGCAGCCCTTCCTCAACGAGACGGCCCGTGCGCTCCAGAGCCGCGGGGCCACGCTGCTCTCGGCACCCTATCCGCTCGGGGTCGAGGGGACCACCGCCTGGCTCCGGGCCGCCGCGGAGGCGTTCGGCATCGCGCCCGAGCGCTTCGCGAGCGCGATCGCGGCGCCGGCACAGCGGGCGCGCACCGCGGTGGCTCGCTACCGCCCGACGTTGGAAGGGAAGCGGCTCTTCTTCTTCCCCGACTCGCAGCTCGAGATCCCGCTCGCCCGATTCCTCGCTCGCGAACTCGGGGTCGAGCTGCTCGAGGTCGGCACCCCCTATCTCGATCGGGCGTTGGTGGCCGCCGAGCTCCCGCTCGTCCCGGCGACGCAGCTCGCCGAGGGGCAGGATGTCGAGAAGCAGCTCGATCGGTGCCTCGCCGCGCGGCCCGACCTCACGATCTGTGGGCTCGGGCTCGCGAATCCATTGGAGGCGGAGGGGCTCCGCACCAAGTGGAGCATCGAGCTCGTCTTCTCGCCGATCCACGGATTCGATCAGGCGGGAGATCTCGCGGAGCTCTTCGCTCGTCCCCTGCAGCGCATCGCGCGCCTCAAGGTCTGAGCGATGCAACTCACGCTCTGGACGTATGAGGGCCCACCGCATGTCGGCGCGATGCGGGTCGCCACGTCGATGGAGGGGGTGCACTACGTGTTGCACGCGCCACAGGGCGACACCTATGCCGATCTCCTCTTCACGATGATCGAGCGTCGGTCCGCGCGGCCCCCGGTGACCTACACCACCTTCCAGGCACGGGACCTCGGAGGGGACACCGCGAACCTCGTGGTGACGGCGGTGCAGGAGGCCTATGCGCGGTTCAAGCCGCGCGCGCTCTTGGTCGGCGAGTCGTGCACCGCGGAGCTGATCCAGGATCAGGCGGGGGCGCTCGCGATGGGGATGCAACTCCCGATCCCGGTCGTGCCCCTCGAACTCCCCTCGTATTCCAAGAAGGAGAACTGGGGCGCCTCGGAGACCTTCTACCATCTGACGCGGACCCTGATCGGCGCCACCGCCCGTCCGCGGCCCGAGCGCGCAGGGCGTCGTCCCCGGGTGAATCTCCTCGGCGCCACCGCGCTCGGCTTCCGCTGCCGCGACGATGTGCGTGAGGTCCGTGAGCTCCTGCGGACGATCGGCGTCGACGTGCATGTCGTGGCACCGCTCGACGCCACCCCGGAGGCGCTGGCGACCCTCACCGATGCCGACGCGAATGTCGTGCTGTACGGGGAGATCGCCTATACCACCGCGGCCTGGCTCCAGCGGGTGCATCAGATGCCGATGATCCGGACCGTGCCGATCGGCGTCGGGGCGACCCGTGACTTCCTGACGGAGGTCGGGACGGCGCTCGGCGTCGATGTCCGGGCGGCGCTCGAGTCCCCGGCGGCGCGGCTCCCTTGGTACTCCCGCTCGGTCGACTCGACCTATCTCACCGGCAAGCGGGTCTTCGTCTTCGGCGATGCCACGCATGCGATCGCGGCGGCGCGGATCGCTCGCGACGAGCTCGGCTTCGAGGTCGTCGGGCTCGGGACCTACTCTCGTGAGATGGCGCGCGAGGTGCGCGAGGCCGCGCAGCAGTACGGGCTCGAGGCGCTGATCTGCGACGACTATCTCGCCGTCGAGGAGGCGATCACCAAGGCCGCGCCCGAGCTCGTGCTCGGGACCCAGATGGAGCGGCATATCGCCAAGCGCCTGCACATCCCCTGTGCGGTGATCTCCGGCCCGTTCCATGTGCAGGATGTCCCCGCGCGGTACAGCCCGCAGATGGGGTGGGAAGGGGCGAATGTGATCTTCGATGCGTGGGTCCATCCCCTGATGATGGGCCTCGAGGAGCATCTGATCACGATGTTCAGCGAGGACTTCGAGTTCGGGGAGGCGGGGAGTCATCTCGGGGCGCGTGGCGGATCGCCATCCACCCCGACCACCGCTGGGACCACAGTGGTCTTGGAGGCGCCGGCCTCAGTCGCGACGGTGACCCTGGCCGCGGATCCCGCCCTGCCGGCCTGGACCCCCGAGGGGGAGAAGGAGCTCAAGAAGATCCCCTTCTTCGTCCGGAAGAAGGCGCGGGCCAACACGGAGCGCTTCGCCGCCGAGCGAGGGATCTCGCGGATCGACGTGACGACGCTGTATGAGGCGAAGGCGCACTATGGCAAGTAAGCGCGCCGCCGCGGCCGTGCCGATCCATGTGGTCGTGGTGACGCTCGATGCGCACCTCGCCGATGCGTTCGGGCGCGCGCAGCAGATGCTCGCCGCGGATCTCCCGGCTCTGACGCTCCGGATGCATGTGGCGGCGGATTTCGCGACCGATCCCGAGGCGGTGGCCCGTGCGACCGCCGATATCGCCACGGCCGACCTCGTGATCGCGACGCAGCTCTTCACCGAGGAATCAGCCGGGCCGGTCCGGGAGGCGATCGCCGCGCGTCGGGAGGCGGCCGATGCCACCGTCTGCATGCTCTGCGTGAACGAGCTCGTGCGGCTCACGACGCTTGGCGGCTTCTCCATGAGGGAGGAGGGGAACCGCTCGCCCTGGTCGCCGATCGCGCTGCTCAAGCGGTTGCGGGGGGAGCGCAAGGATGGGAAGTCGGCGGGGGAGCGGCAGCTCACGATGCTGCGGCAGCTGCCCAAGCTCCTCCGCTTCATCCCGGGGACCGCGCAGGATGTCCGGGCCTGGTTCCTGCTGATGCAGTACTGGCTGGCTGGGTCCGATGTGAACATCGCGAATATGGTCCGGCTGCTCGTGAATCGGTACGCGGCTGGGCCGCGTGCCGTGTATAAGGGCGCCGTCACCGTCGGGGATCCCGAGATCTATCCCGAGGTCGGGTGCTATCATCCCACGCTCGACGGACGTGGGATCTCGGAGAAGCGGGCGGAGCTTCCGGCGAAGGGGAAGGCCGGGACGGTCGGGCTCTTACTTGGGCGGTCGTATCTCCTCGCCGGGAACACCGCGCACTACGATGCGGTGATCGCGGCGCTCGAGGCGCGCGGGCTCACGGTGGTGCCGGCCTTCGCCTCGGGCCTCGACGCGCGTGCGGCGATCGAGACCTATTTCTTGGATCAGAAGGCGAAGCTCCGTGGGAGCACGAAGGCCACGATCGATGCGCTGGTCTCACTGACCGGGTTCTCCCTGGTCGGCGGACCCGCATACAATGACGCTGAGGCGGCGCAGGCGGTGCTGAGCGCGCTCGATGTCCCCTATCTCTCGCTCCAGACCCTCGAGTTCCAGACCGTCGGGGAGTGGGCGCAGGATCCGCGTGGGCTCAACGCCCTGCAGGCCACGTTGCAGGTGGCGATCCCTGAGCTCGACGGCGCGATCGGTCCGGTGGTCTTCGGGGGGAAGGCCGCTGGGTCGGTCGCCGCCTCGGCCCCCATCCCGGGGCGCGTGGCGATGCTCGCCGACCGCGTGGCGAAGCTGGTGAGGCTCCGCCGCACCCCGCGCAGCCAGCGGAAGGTCGCGATCGTGCTCTTCAACTTCCCGCCGAATGCGGGGAATACGGGGAGCGCGGCGTATCTCGCCGTCTTCCCCTCGCTCTACAACGTGCTGCGCGCGATGCACCGCGAGGGGTATGCTGTGGATCTGCCGGCGAGCCCCGATGCGCTCCGCCAGATGATCACCGAAGGGAACGCGATGGCGACCGGTGCGCCGGCCAACGTCCATGCGCGGATCCCGGTGGACGACCATGTGCAGCGCGAACGGCACCTGCGAGAGCTTGAGCAGGTGTGGGGCGCAGCCCCTGGGAAGCAACTCACGAATGGGCGCGAGCTCTTCGTGATGGGGGAGCGGTTCGGGAACGTCTTCGTCGGGGTGCAGCCGGCGTTCGGATGGGAAGGGGATCCGATGCGGCTCCTCTTCCAGGGGAACTTCGCCCCGACGCACGCCTTCTCTGCGTTCTACCGCTGGCTCCGCGAGGATCTCGGCGCGGATGCGGTCCTGCACTTCGGCACGCACGGGGCACTCGAGTTCATGCCCGGGAAGCAGGTCGGCCTCACCGACGCCTGCTGGCCCGAGCGGCTGATCGGCGACCTTCCGAACATCTACCTCTACGCCTCCAACAATTCCTCGGAAGGGACGTTGGCGAAGCGGCGCGGTGGGGCGACCCTGGTGAGCTACCTGACGCCGCCGATCGCGAACGCCGGGCTCTATAAGGACCTCGCCTCGCTCAAGGCGAGCCTCGAACAGTACCGGACGTCGACCGAGGAGAACCCGGACCTCGTCGCGCTGATCCAGGAGCAGGCGGCGGCGCTGGAGCTCACTGCATCGGAGCCCTGCTGGACCGATGATGCCCGCGCGCAGATCGACGGCGTCCGATCCAAACTCCTCGAGCTCGAGTATGCGCTGATCCCGCTCGGCCTCCATGTGGTCGGGGAGGGGATGCCTGAGTCCGCGCGCCAGGACACCATCGAGGCGATCCGGGAATCG
This sequence comes from uncultured Gemmatimonadota bacterium, assembly GCA_903906325.1. Classification (GTDB taxonomy): domain Bacteria; phylum Gemmatimonadota; class Gemmatimonadetes; order Gemmatimonadales; family Gemmatimonadaceae; genus Pseudogemmatithrix. Next base: position 759 of record CAIVJV010000270.1, on the reverse strand, counting down.
CTCCCGCAGGGTGCGCCAGCGGTCGACCTCGACGCGATCGATCGGCTCCTCGCCGAGGACCATGAGGTCCCCGGCATCCTCCGCGCGCTCGACGCGCGGTACGTGCCGCCGGCACCGGGTGGGGATCTGGTGCGGACCCCCGCGGTCCTGCCGACGGGGCGCAACCTGTACGGTTTCGATCCCTACAAGGTCCCGAGCGCGATCGCGCTGCTCGAGGGGCGGAAGCGTGCGGAGGTCTTGCTGGCGCGGCATCTCGCCGATGGGCATCCCCTCCCGGAGACGGTGGCCTTCGCGCTCTGGGGGACCGACAACATGAAGTCCGAGGGGACGCCGATCGCGCAGGTCCTCGCGCTGATGGGCGCGGTCCCACGGTTCGACGCCGTCGGGCGTCTCGTCGGGGCTCGGCTCCTCACGCTCGAGCAGCTCGGTCGGCCGCGCATCGATGTGGTCTGCACGCTCTCCGGGATCTTCCGTGACCTCCTCCCGCTCCAGGTGAAGCTCCTGGCGGAGGCAGCGCTCCTCGCGGCGCAGGCCGACGAGCCGATCGAGCAAAACTTCATTCGTAAGCACACCCTCGCGCATATGGACGCGTTGGGGTGTGAACTGGAATCGGCCGCGCTGCGGGTCTTCAGCAATGCTGACGGCGCGTACGGCTCCAATGTGAACCTCCTCGTCGAGACCGGTCAGTGGAACGACGAGGAGGAGCTCGCCGATCAGTTCGTCCAGCGCAAGTGCTATGCCTATGGCGCGACCCCTGGG
>CAIVJV010000269.1 GCA_903906325.1 uncultured Gemmatimonadota bacterium | reverse complement strand
TTGTATTTTTTCCACAGAGAAATGGAGGGGTTTCTGTGGCCGGACCGCCACATCCCGAATTGTGGAAAAATCAGCCCGCGCCTTCTCGCCTCCTACGGCCCGAACACCGGCGAGACCCGAGCCAGCGGCGCCGCATCGGTCCTCTGACCCCTCACCCCTGACCCCTGACCTTTGAACCTACCCTGCCACTCCGGCGCATGGCAAGGCGGAAACACAAACGGCGCCCAGAGGGCGCCGCTCGAGGATCCAGCCGTCCAGCTTTCAGCTTTCAGCCTTCCGCCTTCTTCTTCCTCGCGTCCATCACCCAGGTGATCGGCACGATGAAGAACGGGGTGAGGAAGAGCCCGAGGAGGATGTTGATCCAGGTGAGCCCCAAGTAATAGGCGCCCATGCCGAGGCCAGCGATGAGGGTGCCGAGGGGGCCGCCGAAGTTCTGCTCCACGAGGATGCTCCGCGTCCGAAGGTCGAGGGTCTGCGTGATTCAACGCCTATCTTAGATAGGTGTTCCCGAAAATGGAATCGGGGCCTGCGGTGCAGCGGGCCGTGGACGCCCTGCCTGCGGGGCGGTGGCTCCTCGCCGTGTCGGGGGGGCGTGACTCCATGGTGCTTCTCCACGCCATGGCTGCGGCGCGTGCCCGGGAGATCGCGGCCGTCGCGACCTTTGACCATGGGACCGGCCCGCAGGCGACCGACGCCTGCGATCTGGTCGCCCGGGAGTCGGCCGCCCGCGGCCTGACCCTCCGGCGCGGTCGGGCGGCGCGCGGGGTGGCGCGTACCGAGGCGGCGTGGCGGGAGGCCCGCTGGGCCTTCCTGTACCGCGAGGCGGCGGGCCTCGGCGCCTCCGTCGTGACCGCGCATACCTGGGATGACCAGGTCGAGACCGTGGTCCTCCGGCTCGTGCGGGGGGCCGGGCCTCGCGGGCTCGCGGGGATGCTCGCCGCCGACCCCCACGGAGCGAGCGGTCCCATCCGTCCGCTCCTCCGCGTCCCGCGTCAGGCGGTCGCGGCTTATGCCGCGCAGCATCAGGTCCCGAGCCTCGAGGACCCGAGCAACCAGACGTCGGCGTTCCAGCGGAATCGGGTCCGTCTCGAGATCCTCCCGGCGCTCGAGCGGGCGGATCCGGGCTTCGCCGCCTGGTGCTGGGGGCTGGGGGTACGCGCCGCCGAGTGGCGCGCGGAGGTCGAGGCCCTGGTCACCGCGCTGGGCGTCCGGACCGTCGGCCGTGCGACGATTACGCTCCCGGCCGCCGCGGTGGCGACGCTCGACGTCGCGGGGTGGGCGGTGCTCTGGCCGGCGATCGCGGCCCGTGCGGGGGTGATCATGGACCGTCGCGGCGTCGCCCGCGCGGCCCGCTGGGCCCCCCACGCGCGCGCCGGTCAGGTGATCCCGCTGACCGGGGGCGCCCGCATCGCGCGCACGCGTGCGACCTTCGTCGTCGAGGGAACGGTTCCCGGGGTCCCGGGCTATATTCCATAGATGACGACCGCATCCGTCGATCCCCGACTCAAAGGGCGCCCGGTCGCCCGGATCCCGTTCGACGCCGACACCATCGCGCGCCGGGTGGCCGAGATGGGTCGCGAGATCACGGCGGCCTACCCGGACGGCGACCTCCTCGTCCTGGGGCTGCTCAAGGGGAGCTTCATCTTCCTCGCGGACCTCGTGCGGCAGATCGAGCGCCCGCTCCATGTCGATTTCATCGTCGCCTCCAGCTACGGGGCGGGGACGGTCTCCTCAGGGACGGTCCGACTGATCTATGACCCGGAGACCTCCCTCGAGGGGAAGCACCTCCTCCTCGTCGACGACATCGTCGACTCGGGCCGGACCCTCCAGGAGCTCTCCACCCTGCTGCGCGGGCGGCGTCCGAAGTCGATCGCCCTCTGCGCCCTCTTCCACAAGCACATCGCCACCGCGCTCGCCGAACCCGTCCGCTTCTATGGGTTCGATGCGCCGTCGGAGTTCCTCGTCGGGTATGGGCTCGACCACGCCGAGGATTTCCGCCACGTCCCTTACGTCGCCAGTCTCCGGTAGGATCCTCCCATGGCCGCTCCCGCCTCACAGAAGCCCGGTGGTTTCGGGCGTCTCTCCAAGTCGCTCTCGTTCTGGTTGCTCCTCTTCCTCGTCCCGTTCGTCCTCGTGCAGTTCGCGGGGAAGGGGACCGAGCGGACGACGGAGATCGACTACTCCTTCTATGACCAGCAGCTGACCGCGGACAACATCGCGCGCGTCACCATCCTCGGCGGGAAGGAGGTCACGGGCGAGTTCAAGCAGCGCGTGCTCGTCCAGGGCCGCGAGGTGAAGAGCTTCTCGACGAAGCTCGCGGTGGCGAACAGCGAGACCGAGGTCGAGCGGTTGCGGGCCAAGCAGGTCGCGATCAAGGCCGAGGAGCAGCGGCCGAGCATCCTCGGCGTGCTCCTCTCCATGCTCCCCTGGATCCTGATCCTGGGGATCTGGCTGATGGTGATGCGCAACATGCAGGCCCAAGGGGGCAAGGCCTTCTCGTTCGGGAAGTCGAAGGCGAAGCTCCTGAGCGGGGACACGCCGAAGGTCACCTTCGCGGATGTGGCCGGTGCCGATGAGGCGAAGGTCGAGCTCCGCGAGATCATCGAGTTCCTGAAGGATCCGCAGAAGTTCACCAAGCTCGGCGGCCGGCTGCCGAAGGGCGCACTCCTCGTCGGTCCGCCGGGCACCGGGAAGACGCTGCTGGCCAAGGCGGTCGCCGGCGAAGCGGGGCGGCCCTTCTTCTCGATGTCGGGCTCCGACTTCGTCGAGATGTTCGTGGGTGTGGGCGCGTCGCGCGTCCGTGACCTCTTCGAGCAGGGCAAGACGAACGCGCCGTGCATCATCTTCATCGACGAGAT
>CAIVJV010000268.1 GCA_903906325.1 uncultured Gemmatimonadota bacterium | reverse complement strand
GAAGCGACCGATAGCTCGACGCGGCCGCTGGCCATGGGCCCGCTCGCCGGCGTCCCCGTCGCCATCAAGGACAATCTCGCGACGCGAACCCTCCCCACCGGGTGTGGCTCCAGGATCCTAGAGGGGTGGGTGAGTCCGTACGAGGCGACCGCGGTACGAAAGCTCCGCGAGGCCGGCGCCGTCGTGATCGGGAAGGCGAACATGGATGAGTTCGCGATGGGCTCATCGACCGAACACAGCGCGTTCGGCCCGTCGCGGAACCCGCACGATCGCGGCCGCGCGCCGGGCGGGTCCTCCGGCGGATCCGCCGCCGCCGTCGCCGCGGGGATCGCGCCGATCGCCCTGGGATCGGAGACGGGGGGCTCCGTGCGGCAGCCCGCCGCCTTCTGTGGGATCGTCGGCGTGAAGCCGACCTACGGCCGCGTCTCGCGCTCCGGGCTCGTCGCCTTCGCCTCCTCCCTCGACTGTGTGGCCCCCTTCGGGCGCACCGTCGACGATGCCGCGCTCGCGACGGAGCTCATCGCCGGGCATGATCCCCTCGATGCCACCTCGGCCGCCCATGCGGTCCCCCCGATGCGCATCGGCCCGGGCCCGCTCACCGGACTCGTGGTCGGCGTGCCCACCGAGTACTTCCCCACGACGCTGATGCCCGAGGTGCGCGCCGCCTGCGACCGGGCCCTTGAGGCGCTCCGCGCTCAGGGGGCGACGATCCGTGAGGTCTCGCTCCCGCACACAGCGTATGCGATCCCCGTCTACTACATCATCGCGCCCGCCGAGGCGTCGGCGAACCTCGCCCGCTTCGATGGGGTGCGCTATGGGCTGCGCATCGACGCCGATGGGGTGCAGGCGATGTACGGCGCGACCCGCGCCGCCGGTTTCGGCGCCGAGGTCACGCGCCGCATCCTCCTCGGCACCTACGTGCTCAGCGCCGGCTACTACGACGCCTACTACCGCAAGGCGCAGGAGGTGCGATCGCTGATCGCCAGGGATTTCACCGAGGTCTTCGCCTCCGGCGTGCACGTGCTCTTCACCCCGACCACGCCGACCCCCGCCTTCGCACTCGGCGCGATCTCCGATCCCTACGAGATGTATCTCAGCGACATCTATACGGTCACGGCGAACCTCGCCGGGATCCCGGGGATCTCCCTCCCGATCGGTCGGGTGCATGGGCTCCCCGTCGGCGGACAGCTCCTCGCCCCCGCCTTCGACGAGCCGACGATGTTCCGTGCGGCCTACGCCCTCGAGGAAGCGCTCGGCGCGGAGGCCCATCGATGAGCGGCACCACCTGGGAGATGGTCGTCGGGCTCGAGGTGCACGTGCAGCTCAAGACGCGCACCAAGGCATACTGTGCCTGCTCGACCACCTTCGGCGATGCGCCGAATCGGAACACCTGTCCCGTCTGCCTCGCCCTCCCGGGCGCCCTCCCGGTGCTCAACGCCGAGGCGGTCACCCTCGCGACGCGCGCCGCCCTCGCGCTCGGATGCACCGTGCACGAGCGCAGCCTCTTCGCGCGGAAGAACTACTTCTATCCCGATCTCCCCAAGGGGTATCAGATCTCGCAGGCCGAGTCCCCGCTGGCGACGCGGGGGCATCTCACGCTGGCCGATGGGTCGCGCGTGGGGATCACCCGCGTGCACATGGAGGAGGATGCCGGAAAATCGATCCACGATCGCTTCCCCGGGATGACGGCGATCGACCTCAACCGGGCTGGCGTCCCGCTCATCGAGATCGTCGGGGAGCCGGAGATCCGCTCCGCGGGGCAGGCCGGGGCGTATCTGCGCGCATTGCGCGAGGTGCTGCTCTTCTGCGGCGTGAGCGACGTCTCGATGGAGGAGGGGTCCCTTCGCGTGGATGCCAACGTCTCCGCTCGTCCGCTCGGGGAGACCACCTTCCGCCCGCGCACCGAGATCAAGAACCTCAATTCCTTCTCGAATGTGGAGAAGGCGCTCGAGCTTGAGTTCCAGCGGCATGTGGCGACCTACGAGGCCGGAGGGACGATCGCCCAGCAGACGATGCTCTTCGATGCGGCGGCGCAGGCGGTGCGCGCGGCGCGGTCCAAGGAGGGGAGCCACGACTACCGCTACTTCCCGGAGCCCGATCTGCCGCCCCTCGTGCTCACGCCGGAATGGATCAGTGAGCAGCGCGATGCCCTGCCGGAGTTGCCGGCGGCGCGTCGAGACCGGTGGGGCCGCGTGTACCAGCTCTCGGCCGCGGAGGCGGAGGTCCTCTCGGCGACGGTGGAGCTCGCCACGTACTTCGACGCGGTGGCGACTGCCGCAGGGGATGGGAAGGCCGCGGCGAATTGGATCATGGGTGAGGTGCTCGCGGCGCTCAATGCATCCGGGGCGGCGCTCGCCGACTTCCCGGTCACCCCGGACCGTCTCGCGGCGCTGATCGCGCTGGTGAAGGGTGGTCAGCTGAGTTCGACCGCCGCCAAGACCGTCTTCGCGACCATGCGCACCGATGCCAGCGCGCCTGACGGGATCGCGCGGCGGGATGGGCTCCTGCAGGTCGGCGACGATTCGGCGCTCGCGCAGTGGATCGACGAGGTCTGGGCGGAACATCCCACGGAGGCCGCGCGGTTCGCGGCCGGCGAGCAGAAGCTCCAGGGGGTGCTCGTCGGCTTCGTGATGAAGAAGTCCAAGGGGCGCGCCGACCCCAAGAAGCTCAATCAGCTGCTGGCCGCTCGGATCGCCACGTAGCGTCGGACGCTCCGAGCGGGGCGTTGCGCGGCGCGTGCAGCGGGGCAGGGAGCCGCGCGGCGAAGCCGAGGCGTTCCTCCGGGAGTCGAAAGCGCTCCGCGGCATCGCGTCGGACCGCGCGCTCCCCACCCGCCATCGACGCGCGGCGCAGCTGTTTGGCCTCGCGGAGGGACGCCTCCCCGCTCGGGTCGAACCGCCGCGGCACGCACTGGGTGCCGTGCGCGAGGCAATCGACCACGTAGTCGAACGCCACCTCGAGATGCGCGCCGACCGTCGCGTCGCGGAGCGGGTAGCGACTGCGCTCCGCCATCAGGGCCATCACGCGCTGCCACGATTGGGAGTCGGAGGCGTGGACCATCCCCCGGAAGATCCGGCGGTTGGTCGGCGTGCTGAAGATCGTCGGGCTCAGGATGCGATCGAGGTGCTCGTCGGCGCGACCATGATCGAGCCGGATCACCTCGCGCGCGCGGCGCGCCCAGCGGTCCCCGGTCTGCATCTCGAACCGGCTCTCCCAGTACCCATGCCCCGCGCCCGACGTCGCGGCGGTGATCGCGAGCTGATGGGGGACGAAGTGGTTGTGGGCCACCACATCGGCGGCGAGATGCGCGAGATAGCCATACGCGAAGGCCTGCAGGGGTTCGTCCCGTGCGCGGTCGGCGATCTCGTCGGCCACGGACCAGGAGTGGCAGTGCCGCCCGACCTTCGCATAGCGCTTCGCGAAGCTCGTGTCCGCGGCGATCGAGCCGTAGAGGAAGTCCATCGGGAAGGCGCGTAGCAGGGCGGCGATCCCTGCCGGAAGCAGCACCTCCGCCGACCCCAACAGGGCTTCCCCGATGAGGATGTGCGTCCCCGGGGTCCACGCGAAGAGGTCCGTGGGACAGAGGACCAGCGTTGCCAGCGCCAGGAGGAGGGCGGGGCGCCCCGCGCCGCTCACGGGAGGTCGTCCACCTCGTCGTCCCCCAGATCCGCCTCGACGGATGCCGCCTCAGGGGCCCCCGCCTCGGGGGACCCTTCCGCCCGTCGGCGCTTCCGCCGTCGGCCGCCGAACATGAACCCCGCGGCGGCGCCGGCGGCCCCCGCGGCCGCCGTCGCGATCCCCTCGGCCATCCGCGTCACCCGACCGACGGTCTCGCTGACCTCCTGGATCCGTTCCCCGAGGGACTCGACCGAGGCGCGGACCGTCGTGTTGACCGTCGACACGGTGGCCTTGGAATCGGCGACCATCGCCTGCACCTGCGCCGCCACCTGGCGCACCTCCGCCGCGGCGGCGGCGGCCTCCTGGGCCAAGGGACGCAGCTCCACCAGCAGCCGCGTGACCTCGCGCTGGAGCTCGGCAGCCCCTCGACGCATCGCGAGCAGCGTCAGCACCGTCAGCACGCAGAGACCGAGCACGAGCAGGCTCGTGAGCCCCGAGGCCACGTAGACGACCTGCTCGAACGGGGTGCGGAGCGGGGGGACGGCACGGACGAGGACCGTGTCGGCCGCGGCAGCGAGCTGGAGGATGAGCATGTCGAATCCTCCACCCTCGGCCGCGGGGCGTCAAGCGTATATTCCCGCACATGGCACATCCCCAGTTCATCGTCGAGGGCGGGCGTCGCCTCGCCGGCACCATCCGGCCGGCCGGCAACAAGAACGCGGCCCTCCCCATCCTCTGTGCGGCGCTCCTCACCGACCAGCCGGTCACCCTGGAGAACGTCCCACACATCAAGGACATCCTCAGCCTCTGTGAGCTGATCCGGCAGGCCGGGGCCACTGCGGAGTGGACCGCGCCGAACACGCTGGTGATCACGGCGACGACGGTGCGCGGGGACACGCTCGACCCCGCGCTCTGCACGCGGATCCGGGGGTCCATCCTCCTGGCCGCGCCGCTGCTCGCGCGGGCCGGCGAGGTGCACCTCGCGCCCCCGGGTGGGGACGTCATCGGGCGTCGACGACTCGATACGCACTTCCTCGCGCTGGAGGCCCTCGGGGCGGAGCACGAGTTCGCGGAGCGGATCGTCTTCCGCACGCGTGGGCTCCGCGGGGTCGATCTCTTCTTGGATGAGCCGAGCGTCACCGGCACCGAGAACGCGGTCATGGCCGCCGTCGCGGCGCAGGGGACGACGATCCTGCACAACGCCGCCAGCGAGCCGCATGTGCAGGACCTCTGCCGGATGCTCGTCGCCATGGGCGCCCGCATCGACGGGATCGGGTCCAACCTCCTCACCATCGAGGGAGGACGCCCGCTGCACGGCTGCACCCATCGCATCGGTCCCGACCATATCGAGGTTGGCTCGTTCATCGGCCTCGCCGCGGTCACACGGTCCGCCCTCCGCATCGCCGATGCCGGCGTGGAGCACCTCCGCTCCGTCCGGCTCGGGTTCGAGCGGCTCGGGGTCGAGACGCAGGTCGACGGGGCCGATCTCGTCGTGCCGGAGAAGCAGGCGCTGCGCATTCGGTCGGATCTCGGAGGCGCCGTCCCCAAGCTCGAGGATCAGCCCTGGCCCGCCTTCCCGGCGGACGTGATGTCGATCGCCATCGTCACCGCGACGCAGTGCGAGGGGATCATCCTCATGCATGAGAAGATGTTCGAGTCACGGATGTTCTTCGTCGACAAGCTCATCGGGATGGGCGCGCGCATCGTGCTCTGCGATCCCCATCGTGCCTTGGTGAGCGGGCCCACCGAGCTCCGAGGCGCGACCGTCGAGAGCCCCGACATCCGGGCCGGGATGGCGATGCTCATCGCGGCCCTCTGCGCGAAGGGGACGAGCACCATCAACAACATCGGACAGATCGAGCGGGGCTACGAACGGATCCACGAGCGGCTCAACGCGCTCGGGGCCTCGATCCAGCGCGTCGAATAGTCCGGGCGATCCCGTACGGCCGATGACGATCGCGGCGCTCCCCCCGCATCACCCGATCGCGGGCTTCGATGACCTCGGTCTCACCGTCTTCGTCACGACGCGCGAGGCCGGGACCTACGGGTTCCCGGAATCAGGGGAGGCGCCGGAGGCGTCGGCACGGTGGCAGGCGCTCCAACGGACCCTCGCCGCATCCGGGGCCCCGCGCCTCGCCTCGGCGAAGCAGGTCCATGGGACGCAGGTCCTCCGACACGAGCCGAGCTGGGAGGGATGGGTCCGCCATCCTGGCGCCGACGGACACCTCCTCTCCGGCGTCGGTGCGCTCGCGGTCACCATCGCCGACTGCGTCCCGGTCTTCCTCGCCCACGCGGACGGCCCCGTCGGGGTGGTCCATGCCGGGTGGCGGGGCGTGGCGGGTGGGATCCTCGCCGAGGCGGTCCGCGCCCTCGAGACCACCGGGCACCCCGCCGCCGGCCTCCGGGTCCATCTCGGCCCGTCGATCTGCGGGCGGTGCTACGAGGTCGGACCCGATGTCTACCGCCAGTTGACCGGCCTGGAGACCCATCGCCCTCGCCACATCGACCTCCGCGCCCTCCTCGGTGAGCAAGCGGAGGCCCTCGGTGTCGGTCGCTGGTCCGCCGACCTCGACTGCACCCGGTGCGACAACGATCGGTTCTTCTCCCACCGCGCCGGAGATGCCGGTCGGCAGATCGGGGTCATCGTCCGGTCTGCTTGACTGCCCCGCTGTCAGGCCCTAGCTTGTGACAGGTTGGGAGACATTCCGGTCCGTTTGCGGAGTGTGGGGGCAGGTCTCCCCGCACTTTTTTTGTGCTCTGTGAGGTCGGTGCCGTGACAGTCGACGCAATCGAACTGCTTGTCATTGAAGAGCTTACGAAGCTTGAGCTCGAATTGGTCGAGCTCAAGCGCGGGGGGTCGAATGGTCGGCCGGTGCTCGACATCCGGATCGACCGTCTGGACCGCCAGAAGGTGCAGGTCGGGGATTGTGAGCGGGCATCCCGGGCGATCGAGGCCCGGCTCGATGCCGAGCCCACGCTGATCTCGGCGCGCTACGTGCTCGAGGTCTCCTCCCCGGGGATGGAACGGCCGCTGCGGAAGGCGGCGGATTGGGTGCGGTTCGTCGGGCGTCGGGCGAGCGTCAATGCCCTCGCCCTCCATGGCCGCTCCGAGTTCGAGATCGTCGCGGTGGAGGGGGAGGCGGGGCAGGAGCGGGTCCGGCTCCGGGATATGAAGGGGCAGGAGCGGGAGATCGCGCTGGCGGACGTCACCGACGCCCGGCTCGCGTTCCATTGGAAACCGTAAGGCATTCATTCAGGAGTCAGACCATGGCGGGATCAGTCGAGATCCTCGCGGCATTGCGCGAGTTGGCGAACAGCAAGCAGATCGATCGCACCGAGCTGCACGAGCTCCTCAAGGACGGCATCCTCGCCGCCCTCGGGAAGAAGTACGGCCCGACGGTGCAGGCCGAGGTGGAGATCGATGACGCCGTGGGCGACATCAAGATCGTGATCCTCAAGAAGGTCGTCGAGGCGGTGACCGACGAGGTCATCGAGATCGACATCGAGGAGGCGCGCTACGAGGACCCCGACTATCAGGCGGGGGACATCATGGAGATCCCCGTCGATTTCAATGAGTTCGGGCGCTCCGCCGTGCAGGCGTGCAAGCAGCGGATCGTGCAGCGCGTCCGTGAGGGCGAGCGCACCAAGATCCGGGACGAGTTCTCGTCCCGGGTCGGCGACCTGCTCTCGGGCGAGATCCAGCAGATCGAGCGCGGCAAGATCGTGCTCCTCCTGAACAAGTTCCGCGAGGCGGAGGCGATCATCCCGTATCGCGAGCAGAACCATCGCGAGACGTACACCCAGGGCGAGCCGATCCGCGCGGTGCTCAAGCGCATCGAGGAGACGCCCAAGGGGCCGCGCCTCATCCTCTCGCGCGCGGACGCGCTCTTCGTGCAGGCGCTCTTCCGACTCGAGGTCCCGGAGATCCAGTCGGGGATCGTCGAGATCCGCGCGGCGTCGCGCGAGGTGGGGAGTCGGACCAAGATCGCCGTCGTCTCCAAGGACGACGGGATCGATCCCGTGGGGGCGTGCGTCGGCCTCAAGGGCGCGCGCGTGCAGGCCGTGGTGCAGGAACTCGGCGGCGAGCGCATCGACATCGTCCCGTGGTCGGCCGACCCGGAGCGCTTCGCCAAGCTCGCGCTCGCGCCCGCGAAGGTCGCGCGCGTCTTCAGCGATGCCACGACCAAGACCATCCAGGCGGTGGTCGACGAGGATCAGCTCTCGCTCGCGATCGGCCGCAACGGACAGAACGTGCGGCTCGCGTCCGAGCTCACCGGGTGGAAGATCGATCTCTATTCCAGCCGCGAGTGGCTCGAGCGCGGTGGCGAGATGCCGCTCTTCGCGCCGCTCCCGGGCGACGAGGCCGCGGATGTCCCGCTCGCGGCCATCGAGGGACTGCCGACCGCCACGGTCGCGGTCCTCGAGGCGGGCGGGTATCGCACCTTGAACGACATCATCGACCTCGATCGGGACGACTTCCTGCGGCTCCCCGGGATCGCGCCGGAAGAGGCGGATCGGATCATCGCGATCCTGGATGAGCTCACCGAGGAAGGGAACGAGGCGGCGGCGCCGGCGCCCGCCACGGGGCCGGAGTCGGCGTAGGGCCGGTGATGGACGCGGCGACGGAGCGACGCCTCCTCGGCCTCTTGGGGCTTGGATTGCGGTCGCGACGCGCCGTGTTAGGGGTGGAGCGCGTACGTGAGGCGGCGCGGCGCGGGACGTTGCGGGTGGCGGTGGTCGCCGCCGACGCGTCCGCGAACAGTCGCCAGAAGGTCGATGGATTGCTCGCGGCCAAGCGGGTGCCGATGCTGAGGGTGGCCTCGGCGGCGACGCTCGGCCAGGTGGGAGGCCGCGAGGCGACGGCGGTGATCGGTGTCGTGGACACCGAGTTGGCTCAGGGGATTCTCGCGCTCGCCGCTCCGGCGGGAACGGGACCAGACGGTTCAAGGGGGACGGGTTGAGCAAGCTTCGGGTGAGTGAGTTGGCGACGGAATTCGGCATCTCGGGGGACGAGGTGCTCGCCATGTTGCGGTCGATGGAGATCTCGGTGCGGACGCCGGCCTCTCCGTTGACCGACGACCAGGTCGCGCGGGCGCGAGTCCGGTGGGAACGCGACAAGCGTCACCGCACCGAGAAGGCCGCCGAGCCGGCGCCGGCCGCCAAGAAGAAGGTGGCCGCCAAGAAGACGGCCGGGACCGAGGGGGCGCCTGCCGCGCCCGCCGCCAAGAAGACGGCGGCCAAGAAGACCGTCGCCAAGGCAGCG
>CAIVJV010000267.1 GCA_903906325.1 uncultured Gemmatimonadota bacterium | reverse complement strand
GTTCAGTTTCGGCCGCGGGCCGTTCCCCACATCCACCGTGAGGTCCTTCAGGAAGTTCGTGATCCGCGCATAGTGCGGATAGTCGATGAACTCCGCCTCGTCGCTGCGCTGGTGGTAGTCCCCGTGCAGCCCGGTGAAGAAGAAGGCGATCGGCACCCCCTGCCGCGCGTAGTTGATGTGATCGCTGCGCCCGTAGAGGTTGTTGTAGCCGGCCCACGCGATGGGATCGTCGAACTTGTAATCCAAGGCGAGCGGCTTCCCCTGCTTGGTATTCGTCGCCTTCACCTGGTCGCCCAGGTCCTTGGAATCGAAGTACGACCCGATCACCCCGACGAAGTCATCGCCCCCACCCGGGAGATCCTCGGCGCGCCCACGCCCGATCATATCCACGTTGATCGTCGCGACGATCGAGTCGAGCTGGACGGTGGGGTGCCGGACGAAGTACGCCGAGCCCACGAGCCCGCCCTCCTCGCCGGTGTGCCAGATGAAAAGGGTCGAGCGCTTCGGCTTCACCGGCATCGCGGCGATCGCCTCCGCCACCTCGAGCACGCCCATCGAGCCCGAGCCGTCATCGTCGGCGCCGTTGTTGATCGAGTCGAGCCGCGCCACTGGATGCACCTTGCGGATGCTGTCCATGTTGACCTTGAAGGCCTGCAGCACCTCGATCGTCGGGTTCCGCATCTCGTTCTTCAGCATCCACGCCATGCGCAGGTCGTTGAACGCCTTGAGCGAGTCCTTGTCGACCGGGGTGGTGAAGCCCACGTGATCGTTGTGCGCCCCGATCGCCACATACTCATGGCGCAGCGCGGGGTCGCTCCCCGGGATCACCCCGATCACGTTGCGCCCGAACTCCGACGGCACGCTGGTGAAGTGGAGCGAGGCGTTCATCACGCGCCCGGTGGTGCCGGCGGTGAGCCCGTCGAGCGAGGCGCGCCCGAAGAGCTTCGCCGCCCCCGCGCGGGTGAGTCGGAGCTGCGCGGCGGGGTTGAGCGCCGCGACCTGCGCCTTGAGGAGGGCGAGCGAATCGACCGGAGCGGCCGCGGCTCCCGCCACCGCCGGCGCGGCGGGCGCGCCACGCACCGCGGCGAGCTGCGTCGCCACCGTGGGCTCGTTGATCGCCTTCCGCTGCGCCGGCGTCAGGTCATCGAGATCGACCACCGCCACCGCGGCGGCCTGCTCGAACCGATCGGGGCTCGGCGCCCCCATCCGCCCGCCGAACGCCACCGGGCCACCCGCGGCCCGACGCCCCGGCTGCGGGAGGAGCACCACGACCTTCCCCGCCGCCTGCGCCGCGGTGATCTGCGTCGTGGTATCGCCCTGCGTCCCGCCGAAGATCACCGGCGCATCGGCGATCGGACGCGGCGCGCGCTGCCCCGGCACCGCCACGACCTCCTCGTTCCACCGGAGCGGCGTCCCCTCGGCCGCCACCCGCGAGCTCGGCTCATACCGGCGCAGATGATACGGCAGCGTCTGGAAGTAGCTCCCGTTCTCCCCCGCCGGCTGGATCCCCAGCCGCTTGAGTTCGGCCGCGATGTAATCGGTCCCCT
>CAIVJV010000266.1 GCA_903906325.1 uncultured Gemmatimonadota bacterium | reverse complement strand
GTCCGAGATCACGTCGTGCAGCGAGTGGAGATTATCGAAGATGATCGCGAGGGTCGGCCAGCGGCGCGCGAACTCCGGCGCGATCGCCGCCGTCATCGGCATCATCCCCGGGTAGCCCTCTGGAGCGTTCGGGATCATCTGCTTGAAGCGCGCGACCGCCGCCGCGACCCCCGCCTGGCGCTCCGCCGGGGTCTTCCCCACGACGAGCGGCTCATAGATCCCGACCTGCAGCCAGTGATAGGCCCAGATGAGCCCGTTGAACTTGGGATACCGCTCGCGGAAGGCGAGGGAGTACGGCATCTCCTGCATGAGCGCCATGTTCTTGGGGAGCGCGCTGAAGGCGAGGTCAGGCCGTGAGCGGTAGTACGCGGTGAGGCGCTGGAGTTCCGCATCCTTCGCCGCGTCGGAGAGCCGATCATCGCCGAGCACATCATAGACCTGCCGGTGCAGGATGTGCGCCCACTCGAATATCGCCTTCGCCTCGGGGGCGAGTCGCGCGTAGCGCGGCTCGATCGCGTCCTCCACCAGCGGAAGTCGCGGCGGCGCCGAGAGGACCTGCGTGGTCAGCTGGTCGTAGATGGCGCCTTCGAGGCGAGTGACCGCCTCGTCGGGCCGGGTCCAAAGCGTCTCGTAGAGGATCGCATGCCCGAAGTCGAAGGCGTTGAAGAGCCGGTCGGCGCCCGGGTACATCCGTCGGAAGACGAAGTTATGTGCCGCCTGCTGATAGAACTGCTCCTGCACCGTGGTCCACTGGGGTGGCGAGGTCGCCGGTCCGCGTCCACGAGCGGAGCGCACAGGCGTGGCCGGCCGCGCTGGAGCGGCTGACGGCCGCCACGGCTTGGCGAAGGCGTAGGCGCCGCCCGCCGTGAACGTCCATCCCGACTCGCCGGCGGAGAGCCGTCGTCGGACCCCCGCGTCGAAGGCGATACGCGGGGTGAGCTGCTGCCGGAGCCCGACGCCCACCTGCCACTGCGTCGCCGCCTCGGCGACCTGTCCGCGCCGCGCGACGAGGTCCGCTCCGACGAGGAGCGAACGGAAGAAGAAGGTGCGATCGACGGCGACCCCGGCCTCCCATCGCGTGGCTTCCGCCGCACCGACATCATCGGCCGCAAGATCCTCACCGAGCCCCAACGTACCATTGAGGTGCACGCGTCCCCACCCGAGCGTCCGTGTCGCGAGTCCACGCACCGAGGTGAGGGTACGCGAGGGCGCCATCCCGCCCACGGGGAGGTGCGCCCCCGCGCCGATCGCGAGCACGGGCCAGCGCGTGGTCTCCGCATTGAGCTGGTGAAGGAGCTCCACCTCCACACCGCCCAGCCCGAAGCGCGGGGTGATCCCCACGCCGTCATCCTCGCGGATCAGCGGAAGCGCGAGTTCGACCTGCGTGCGAGGGAGCACCCCCCACGCGAACTCTGGCGCGATGGCCAGGTGTGAGGCACCGCGGCGCACCCGCTCCCAGGTGAATGGGGCCGCCTGCAGTTCGAAGGCGCGCCGTTCGACGACGATCGCATCCTCCACACGGAGCGGACGCCCGCGATCGGTGTTGTAGAAGTCGGTCTGCGCGGCGAGCGGCGCGGCGACCGTGGCGAGGAGCGTGAGCAACGGCAGTGCAAAGCGACGCGCGCCGCGCCAAGGAGATAAGCGAGTCATAAGAGAGCCATCCGGGAGGACGCCACGGCCGCGAACCGCGCCTCGTGCGCGATGTCAGCCGTGGGATCTGAGGCGGGCGGCGATGCGTCGCCGCCGGATGAC
The DNA here is from genome assembly GCA_903906325.1 of uncultured Gemmatimonadota bacterium. Lineage (GTDB taxonomy): Bacteria > Gemmatimonadota > Gemmatimonadetes > Gemmatimonadales > Gemmatimonadaceae > Pseudogemmatithrix. Next base: position 158 of record CAIVJV010000266.1, on the reverse strand, counting down.
TCAGGCGCGCGGAGGGGGCGGCTCGACCGCCGTCGCCGGGGCGTCGGGGGCCACAGCGATCGTGATGCGTGGCGCGCCCGGGGCTCTTGGCGGCAGGGCCCGGACCGCCACGCGAGGAGGCAGCGCGATCATCGCACAGCTCGCCCAATCGTCACAGG
>CAIVJV010000265.1 GCA_903906325.1 uncultured Gemmatimonadota bacterium | reverse complement strand
GGCGTCGTAGAGCCGCCCACCGAGCATCACCATCGAGATGGTGTTGGAGTTGCGGATGTTCAGGAGCGGGTCACGGTCGAGCACGAGGAGATCGGCGAGCTTCCCGGCCTCCAGCGAGCCGATATCCGTCGCCAAGCCGATCGCCTCCGCGCCGACGATCGTCGCCGAGCGGAGCGCCTCATGCGTGGAGAGCCCCCCGCTCTGGATGAGCCAGAGCTCCCAGTGCATCCCGAGCCCCTGCAGCTGGCCATGCGACCCGACGCCGATGCGACCACCGGCCGCGACGGTCTTCGCGATGTCCTCACCATGCTGCCACATCGCGTACTCCTCACGCAGCGCGAAGCCAGCAGGGCCAGGGGCGTTCCCCGTGCCGCGACGACGGATCTTCCCCGCGAGATCGATCGGATGGGTGAAGTGACGTAGCTTCGCGTCGTTGACGAGATCCTCGGATTGGTAGAACCACCCTTCACCGAAAGGACCGCCGTATTCGACGACGAGGGTCGGCGAGTTGTACGTGCCCGTCGCCTTATACCACTCGAAGACGTCGGCGAACTTCGGCGTGATCGGAAGGGTATGTTCGATCCCAGGGTAGCCGTCGATCCCATGCGTCATGTTGAGCTTCTGATCGAGGCCGCCCTCGGTGGTCGGCATGATCCCGAGCTCCTTGGCCGCGATGATCAACCACTGCCGCTGCTGCCGATTCCCGCTCATGTACATCTTGAGGGTCTTGGTGTCGTAGTAGGTGGCATAGCGCTTCATCACCTGCCGCGCATGCTCTTGATCGCGGATGTTCTCGCCCGAGAAGACACCGGGGCCGGTGGTATAGATGCGCGGGCCGATCATCTCCCCCATCGCGACGCGGTCGCCGTAGGTGAGGAAGTCGGTCGTCGCGGTCTGCGGGTCGCGCGTGGTCGTGGTGCCGTACGCGAGCGTGGCGAGATACTGCCAGGTCTGCGAGTTGTGCACGCCTGGGGTGAGCCACTGGGGGTGATAGTGCGTGTCGACCATCCCCGGCATGATCACCTTCCCCGAGAGGTCCATCGTGCGCGCGCCCTCGGGGATCGTGACGCTCCCCCGTGCCCCGATGGCGATGATCCGCTCATCGCGCACGACGATATCGGCGTTCTCGATGATCTCCTGATCCTTCATCGTGATCGCCTTCGCGCCGCGCAGGACGATCGTCCCCTGCGTCTTCTCGCGCTCGAGTTGGACCGCGATCCGCTGCTCGGCGGGCTTGTATCCCGGCGCGGGTTTCTTGATCGTGTCCGCCTTCGCGATGGAATCGGCGCGGGTGAGACTGTCCTTCTTGGTCGGGTCGGCGCGGAGGAGCGCCACACGACGCGCATCGGCCTTGAGTGAATCATCCACCGCCTTCGCACGATCGAGATCGTAGGTCCAGACCGCGTTCCCGAGCCCCCACATCACCGTGCGACCATCGCCGCTCCACGCGGGGAACTCGCCGCCGACCTCGTTCAACTTGCGCACCGGGACCGCCGCATTGGCCGGCGCCGCGACGCTCACCGTGGGGGCGGTCGCTCCCGTCTGCGGGATCGTCACCACATAGAGATCCATCCCGACCACGGCGAGCGCCTGCTCCCCGGTCGGCGCCATGAGGATCAGCCCCGCTGACGGCGGAGTGGGGTTGTTCTCGAGCTCATGCTCGTCGTCGCCCCAGTGCGCGGCGATCCCGGTGCCGGCGGTCACATCGTATGGCTTCGCCGGGCGCGTCGAGGCCGGACGCATCCCGCGCCCGAAGGCGATCCGTGCGGCCTGTGCGTCATTGCCGGCATCGAGGGTGAGCGCGCCACCGGCACCCGGCGGCATCGGCCCGGTGACGCGGAGGTGGGTCTTCACATCCGTGCCATCCCATCGGAAGGAGACGAGCCCCTCGCGCGTCGAGTAGGCATAGATGCGCTCGGCGTCGCGCGTGAAGTGGGCGTTGCCGAGCCCACCGGTGGGGGCGATGGTGGTCACGGTGCGACCATTGGCCGCGACCCAGGCGAACTCGCTCGCCGCAGGCCCGAAGAAGCTGCCGCCCGCCTCCTGCATCTCTCGCGCGGCGGCGCGAGTGAAGACGATCCGATCGCCTGCTGGGGACCAGGCGGGATCGGAGAAGTGCGCGTTGCTCGCGAGGGTCTCGGTCGACCAGCTCCCGCGCTTCGCGTCGAGCGTGGCCTTCACGAGGGTCCCCCCGCGGGCATCGTCCCAGGTCACCCAGGCGAGCGACTTGGAGTCGGGAGACCAGGCGGGGATGAACTCCCCGACGGTGCCGGTCGTCACGCGGCGTGGCGTGCCGTTCGGAGCATCCATCACATAGATCTTCCCCGCCGAGGAGAAGGCGAGTTTGGTGCCGTCGGGCGAGGGGGCGAGGTCGCGCACCTGCCGCGCGGTGAAGGTGCGGCTGGTGTCCACGCGATAGGCGAACTTCACCTCGGGGCCCATCTGCAGTTCGACGTCGGCTTCGAAGGGGATCCTGGTCGGGGCGGTGCCATCGACGGGGACGCGCCAGATCCCGCCACCATAGGAGACGATCACCGCGCGGGAGTCGGGGGTGAAGCTGTAGCCTGGGTAGGCATCCATCGGCGCGCGCGACTCGGTCTCATCGCGTTGCACCGGGAAGGCGAGCCACTTCTCGTCATTGGTATCGAGGGTGCGGAGACGGAGTCCCGTCTTGGTCTCGAAGCGCGTGCCGTACACGAGGTACTTCCCGTCGGGGGAGAGCGCCGGTCGGAAGGCCGAGCCGAATCGGGTCGACATCTGCGCGGTGCGCCCTGTCTCGCGGTCCCAGGTGTAGAGCTGGTACTGCGGACCGAGGGCGTTGTACTGCCAGTCGCCGGTGCGGGCCGCGAACCAGAGGGTGCGCGCATCCTTGCCATAGGCGGCGCCGACCATCTTCAGGGTCGGTGGCGGGGCAGGGGTCGCGGTGAGGGCGACGCCGCTCCCGCCCTCCACGTGGTACATCCAGAGCTTCGCGGCGCCACCGAGTCCGCCGGAGCGCGAGGCGACGACGTACTTGCCGTCGGGGGTCCACTCCGGGGAGAGGTAGAGGTTCGTATTCCCCTTGGTCAGCTGCAGCGTGTCCTTCCCGTCGAGGGAGAGGATCCAGAGGTTATCGCCGCCGCTCCGATCGGAGACGAAGACGATGCGCGAGCCGTCGGGTGAGAAGCGCGGCTGCACGTCGTAGGCCATCCCACTCGTGAGGCGCGTCGCCTTCCCCCCGGAGATGGGCAGGGTGTAGAGGTCGCCAAGGAGATCGAAGACGATCGTCTTCCCGTCGGGGGAGACGTCAAGGGAGAGCCAGGTCCCCTCAGTCGCCGTGAACCGATGGGTGCGTTCCGCCTTGAGCGGGAGGGTCGTGGCCGCGGGTGTGGCGGTGGGCCCCTGCGCGGCGATCACGATCGGGAGCGCGGTGGCGAGGAGGGCGAGACGCGAGAGGAGGCGACGCATCGGGCGTTGGGGCTTGGGTGGGACGCGTGAATGGCGGGACGTGAGGCGGTGGATCACCGTCCAAGTTATCGTTGAGGCGATGTCACCCGCGACCGATCCTATCGTGACACCCGCCGGGGAGGGGACGTTCACCCCCTTCTCCACCGGCCGGATCGCCGCCCTGATCGCCGGCCCGGCCGCCGGGGCGGCCATCGCCCTCCTCGGGGCCGCGGGCCTCGAGGGGATGCAGGCCCGGGTGCTGGGGGTGATGGCCTGGATGGCGATCTGGTGGATCAGCGAGTGCCTCCCGCTCGCGGTGACGGCGCTCCTCCCGATCGCACTCTTCCCGTTGATGGGGATCGCGACGCTCCGTGAAGCGGCCGCCCCCTTCGCCAACGACATCATCTATCTGTATCTGGGGGGGTTCCTCCTCGCGGCGGCGCTGGAGTATTGGCATGCGCATGAGCGGATCGCCCTCGCGGTGATCGATCGGGTGGGGCTGAGTTCGCGGCGGCTCGTCCTCGGCGTGATGCTCGCGACGGCCTTCATCTCGATGTGGATCTCCAACACCGCGACGGCGGCGATGATGTATCCGATCGCGCTGGCGATCGGCGCGCTCTTCGGCGAGGGCGCGGCGGCGCGGAGCCAACGGGTCGCGCTGCTGTTGGGTGTGGCCTTCGCGGCGAGCTTAGGGGGGATGGCGACGTTGATCGGGACCCCCCCGAACCTGATCCTCGCCGGTGCCACCAAAGAGTTGATCGGGGTGACGCTCGATTTCGCCTCCTTCCTCCGCTTCGGGTTGCCGGTCGCCTTGATCACGATCCCCCTCGCCTGGGCGCTGCTGGTCTTCGTCTTCCATCGCGAGCAGCTCTCGCTCGGTGCGGAAGGGAGTGCCCTGCTCGATGAACGGCGGCGTGGGCTCGGGCGCTTGGGCGGCGGCGAGCGCACCGTGCTGAGCGTCTTCGCCCTCACCGCGCTCGCCTGGTTCTTCCGCGAGCCGAAACTGATCGGCTCGGTCACGATCCCGGGACTCACGCAGCTCCTCCCGGGGCTCACCGATGCGGGGATCGCGGTGATCGCCGGGATGGCGTTGTTCATGATCCCTGGGCGTGCGCGGGGGGGCGCGGTCCGGCCGCTGCTCACCTGGACCGAGGCGCGGGAGATCCCCTGGGATGTGCTCCTGCTCTTCGGCGGTGGGCTCTCGCTCGCGACCGCGATGGAGACGAGTGGGCTCGCGACGACGATCGGGGGGTG
>CAIVJV010000264.1 GCA_903906325.1 uncultured Gemmatimonadota bacterium | reverse complement strand
CTCGAGCGGCTCACGAACGTGAAGGCCCCACAGCCGTCGACGCAGCGACTCTGCAGCTGATCCGACCGCTTGCGGTCGGTCCCGCGGGCCGTGACCTTCTGGGTCACGGCCCGCGGTGCTTTCCCCCCCAGCCTCCTCCATCCTCGATGCGCCATTTCCTGCTCTGTACCCTGTGCAGCCTCCCGCTCCTGGGGGGCTGTCATGTCGCCCGTCCGGTCACCGCGATCCCGCCGGCCGGCCTGACGGTCGAGGCCGAGCTCTCCGTGGCCGGGACGCAGGCCCTCACCGCCGTCATCGGGCCGAACGCCGCGCGCCTCGACGGGGTCGTCCTCGCCGCCACCGCGGATTCCCTCACGCTCTCGGTGCGGGAGGTCCGGCTCCGCGACGGCCAGGCCCTCTTCCTGCAAGGCGCCACCGTGCCGCTGGCGCGCGGGCATCTCAGCGCCCTACGAGGGCGCACCTTGGACCGACGGCGGACGGCGATCGCGGCCGGCCTCGGATTGGTGGGCGCGATCCTCGTGGTCGATCAGGTCCGGCTCGGCGGACGCGAAGGCGGGGGCGGGACGGGGGGAGGGACGACCCCCGCCATCGGGCCCCGTCGGCCCTGAGGCGTGCGCAGACGGTGATCCGGCAGGTGTCTTGCCGCCGCGTCCCGCTCAGAACGGCCGTTCGAGACTCTGGGACTGCGGGGTGAAGAGTTCGGCGCCTGATTCGGTGATGACCATGTCGTCCTCGAGCCGGATGCCGAACTCCCCCGGGAGATAGATCCCCGGCTCGTCGCTGAAGACCATCCCCGGAGCGAGCGGGAGGGTGTTGCCCCGCACGAGGTAGGGCCATTCGTGGCCGTCCATCCCCATCCCGTGGCCCACACGGTGGGAGAAGAATCGATAGTCGGGACCGTACCCCGCGTCGACGATGACCTTCCGGGCGGCGGCATCGACCGCCTCGCACGGCACGCCCGGCCGCGCCGCCTGGAGCGCGGCGGTCTGTGCGCGACGCTCGAGTTCGAACAGGTCCTTCATCTTCTGCGTGGGGCGGCCGAGCACGAAGGTGCGGGAGATGTCGGAGCTATACCCCTCGACCTTGCATCCCCCATCGATGAGGAGGATGCTCCCCTCGCGGATCACCTGCGGGGTGGCCGACCCATGCGGGAGCGCCGAGTACGGGCCGACCTGCACCCCCGCGCCCCCGACATAGCCTAACCGCTGATGCGCCTGCCCGACGAGCCGCGCGAACTCGTCCTGCGTCATCCCCTCGCGCAGCGACTTCCACGCGGCCTCATAGGCGACGAGCGTCACGGCGCTCGCATGGCGCATGAGGGCGATCTCATGGGCGTCCTTGATCATCCGACACCCGGCGGTGATCGGGGTCCCATCGACGACCGTCACGGCGGCGAGCCGGGCGATCCCATGACTGAACTGGAAACGCACCGTCTCCTCGCAGGCGATCGTCGCTGAGGTCAGTCCGCGGTCCCGGAGGGCCCGCGCCACGAGGGCATACGGGTCCTCATGTTCCTCCCAGGCATAGATGTCGGCGCCGCCACGCATCGGCCCGAGCGCCACCTGCTCCATCGCCCGCTCCTCCTCGAACTTCGGGGTGATGAGGAAGGGACGGCCCCGCACGGGGAGGAACGCGGCGAGGAGCCGCTCGCTGATCCCCCACTCGATCCCGGTGAAGTAGACCATCGAGGTCCCACCGGTGAGCATCAGGGCATCGATCCCGCGGTCCCGCATCAGGCGGGTGGCCCGTTCGATGCGGCCTTGGCGCTCACCGACGCTGATCGGGACGACCCCGTCGCGCATCGGCCGCAAGGCACGGATCGCCGGGGGGAGGTCGGAGGACGGCTGCGTGGGCGCCTCGATCGCGGCGGCCCCGACCTCACGCACCCCGACCGCGAGTCCGGCGCCGAGGGTGGTGGCCGAGGCGAGGAAGGTGCGACGGGTGGTCATCGGGGGACGCTCCGTGGGACGAGGGGACGCCGGGGGCTCAGAACACCCGGACGTTGATGTACTTCTTGGGATCCGACCGGAAGTCCACGACCAGCTTGCGCAGGTCGACGAGCAACGAATCCGAGTTCCGGTAGAGGGAGGGATCGTTGACGAGCAACCCGAGCGACCCTTGGCCCCGCTCCACGCGCGCGAGGATCGTGTCGGCCTTCCCGATCGCCCCCCGGAGGTTGGCCTCCGCGGAGACGAGCGAGCGCGAGAGCGACTCGAAGCGCTCGGTGGCGTTGCGCAGGTTCTGCGAGGCCTGTCGGCTCTGCCGGAGGATCTCCTGCACCTCGCCCTGCGCGGTGGCGCTGTCCACCCGTGACATGGTGCGCTGGAGCGCATTGGCCGAGCTGGCGACATCGGCGAAGCTGAGGCGCGCCGACACCGCGAGGGAATCGAGGTTGCGCGACTGCACCTTCACCGCCGCCGCGAGGTCGCGCGAGAGGATGCTGAAGTCGCGGATCGACCGCCGGAGCTCCCGCGCCGCGGAGTCGTTGAACGCCGTCCGCACCCGCTCCGAGACGGAGGCGATGTTCCCGGCGATCCCGCCAGCGACCGTCGTGAGCTGCGCGATGTCGGGCAGCACCGCGCCCCGCAGCGAGCCCTCGGGCGCGCCATCGACCTCGGCGAGCTGCGTCTCCACCTCGCGGTTCACCGGCACCGCGGTGCGCGAGGTGATGATCGCCTGCCATTCGCCGAAGAGCGTCGCCGCCTGCACGAGCACCACGGGATCCGCCGGCATCAGCGTCCCTTCGTTGAGCTCCATCGAGATGAGGACCCAATCGTTCGGGGCGAGCGCGATCTGCTTCACTCGGCCGGCGACGACGCCGCGGATCACGACGGCGTTGCCGACCTGCACCCCGCCCACGTCACGGAAGTGGGCCGTCACGAGCTCGGGCTTCTTCCCGAACTCCGCCTGCTGGAGGAAGAGGGTGGAGAAGACGATCCCCACCATCACGACGATGATCGTCGCCCCGACGATCCAATCATTCGACCGCTGCTTCATGCCGCCCTCCCAAGGAGCCAGACCACCGCCCAAAAGGCATCGAGTACCAGGATCATCACCGCCGACTGCACCACCGCCTGGGTCGCCGAGCTGCCGACGCCCTGCGCCCCGCCCTTCGCCCGCAGGCCGTTCGTGCAGCCCAGCAACGTCACCGCGAAGCCGAAGCTCGCGGATTTCACCAAGCCATACCGGACGTCGAACCCATCGAAGAAGAGGCGCGCCCCCTTCAGGAACTCGCTCGTCGTCATATCGAGGAGGCCGAGCGAGGCGGCCCAGCCCGCCCCGAGTCCGACGAACATCGCCGCGCCGACGACGATGGGGAACATCAGGATCCCCGCGAGGATCCGGGGGACCACGAGATAGGCGACCGGATCATAGCCGAGGGTCTCGAGCGCATCGACCTGCTCGGTCACCTTCATCGTCCCGAGCTCGGCGGCGATGTTCGCCCCGACGCGGCCGGCGAGGGCGAGCCCGGTGAGGACGGGGGCGAGCTCCATCATGACCGTCTTCTGCACGAGGGTCCCGACGAGATAGCGCGGGACCGCCCCGGTGAAGCTGTAGCTGGCGAGGAGGGCGAGGACGACCCCCGTGAACAGGGCGATGAGGATCCCGATGGGGAGGGAGTTCACCCCGAGGGCGCGCGCCTGCTGCGAGAAGTTGGCGCCCCAGGTCTTGAGGTCACGCGACGAACGCCCCGCCTCCGCGGCGAGCGATCCCGCCTGACCGAAGGCCTCCAACGCCTCGCGAACGACCCGCCCGAGCGTCTCGAACACCCTGAAGAATACCTCCGCACGTTAGCTTTCGCCTTCCCTGCCTCGCCCCTCGGAGGGTCCCTGGGCAAGCTCGTCGTCCTGATGGTCACCGCGTTCCTCGACATGGTCGGGCTCCTCATGGTGCTCCCGCTCATGCCGTTCTACGCGCAGCGGTTCGTGGGGCAGGGACCGCTCTGGCGGGCCTTCGACCGCCTGGGGATGGGTGGGGAGGGGGCGGTCATCGCGCTCCTCGTCTCCTCGTTCGCGGTCGCGCAACTGCTCAGCGCCCCCTTCTGGGGGCGGGTCTCCGATCGCGTGGGGCGGCGCCCCGCCCTGCTGGTCGGGATGGCGGCGAGCGGGATCGCCTATATCGGCTTCGCCTTCGCGAACTCGCTCGAGCTCCTCTTCCTCTCGCGCATCGTGCAGGGGGCCGGCGGGGGGACGACCGGCGTGATCCAGGCCTATGTGGCCGATGCGACGGAGCCCAAGGATCGCGCGAAGACCTTGGGATGGCTCTCCGCGGCGACCAACGCCGGGGTCGCACTCGGCCCGGTGCTCGGTTCCGGGGCGGCGAAGCTCTTCGGGAACAGCGGCCCGGGGCTCGTCGCCTTCGGGCTGACGCTCGTGACGATGGCGTTCGCGTTCCGGTATCTCACCGAGTCGAACGAGTTCGCCGGCGCGGCGGCGCATGAGCGCCCCACGGTGCAGCGGTCGGGGACGGCGGTGCGGCGCGTCCTCTCGCACCCGATGGAACCGGCCTCGCGGCTCATCTGGATGTACGCCGTGGGGATGGGCGCCTTCCAGGGGATGACCGCGATCCTCGCCCTCTTCCTCGACGACCGGTTCCAGATCGGCGTCGGAGAGATCGGGTGGGTCTTCACCTACATCGGGGTGATCTCCGTCGTCGCGCGCGCCCTCGTGTTGGGGCCCGCCGTCGATCGCTTCCGTGAGCCGCGCCTCTCCCGCATCGGGCAGAGTCTGCTCGCCCTCGGATTGGGCGCGCTCCCCTTCACGACCTCCTACGTCACCCTGGCCCTCGCGATCCTGCTGATCCCCCTCGGCACCGCCTTCACCTTCCCCTGCGTGACCGGGATGCTCTCGCAGGTGATCGCGAACCACGAGCGCGGGTTGTACATGGGGGTGCAGCAGACCTTCGGTGGCCTCGCGCGCGTGATCGGCCCCATCTGGGCGGGGTTCGCCTTCGACTATCTCGGGCGGGGAGTGCCGTTCGCCACGGGGGCGGCCTTGGCCGCGATCACCATCGTCTTGGGTCTCGGGATCGAGAGGCACATCCCGGCGCGCTAAGGGCGCTCAGGCCGTCCGCGGGACCTCGAATTCCCCGGTCTCTCCCGTGCGCGCCGGATGGCGCGACATCGACGCATCCTCGGTCTCGGTGATCAACCGGACCCCCCGCTCGAAGAAGAGATAGTTGTACGCCCACTGCATCAGCACGCTGAGTCGGTTCCGGAACCCGACCAGGAACATCACGTGCACCAGCAGCCAGGTGAACCAGGCGAGGTGGCCGGCGATCCGAAGCTTCCCATCGAAGAAGCTCGCCACCGCCTTGTGGCGGCCGATCACGGCGAGGTCGCCCTTGTTCACATAGCGGAAGGGCTGCATGGCGCGCCCCTCGACCTGCGCGAGGATGTTCTCCGCCGCGCGCCGTGCCATCTGCGTCGCGGCGGGCGCCACCGCCGGCACCTCGCGCCCGTCGGTGGAGGTCGCCGCCGCGGCGTCCCCGATCACGAAGACCCGCGGATCATCCGGCAGATGCAGCGCCGGCGTCACCTCGGCGCGCCCCATCCGGTCGACCGGGGTCGCTAACGTCGCGATCAAGGGCGACGCCTGATTCCCCGCCGCCCAGAAGACCGACTCCGACTCGATATGCTCGTCCCCGATCGAGACCCCATGCTCATCGATGTCGGTCACGATCGCGTTGGTGCGGACCTCGACGCCGAGCCGCTCGAGATCCCGCTGCGCACGGCGCGAGAGCGACTCGGGGAAGGCCGGGAGGATGCGGGGGCCGCCCTCGAGGAGGATCACGCGCACCGTCGCCGTGTCGATGCGACGAAAATCCGGGCGGAACGCGACCTTGCACATCTCCGGGAGCACGCCGGCCAACTCGACGCCGGTCGGGCCGCCGCCGACCACCACGTAGGTCAGCAGCGCCTGCCGCGCCTTGGGATCGTCCTCCCACTCGGCGCGCTCGAAGGCGAGGAGGAACCGCTTCCGGATCCGCCGCGCGTCCTCGACGCTCTTGAGGCCCGGCGCCCACTTCTCCCAGTCGGAGCGGCCGAAGTACGAATGCCGCGTCCCGGGCGCCACGATCAGGTAGTCGTAGGGGATCGGATCGCCTTCCCCCACGACCCGGATCGCACGCGCGGCGCGATCGATCCGCTCCACCGTCCCCAACAGCGTCGTGACCTCCTTCTCCTTCCGGAGGACCCAGCGGATCGGCGCCGTCACATCACTCGGCGCGAGGGAGGTCGTCGCCACCTGATACAGGAGCGGCTGGAAGAGATGGTGGTTGGTGCGGTCGATCAGCAGCACCTCGAGGCCGGGGCGCGCGAGCGCGCGCGCGGCATTCAGCCCACCGAAACCGCCGCCGATGATGACGACGCGCGTCCGCGCGGCCGAGCGCGTCATGGCTCGACGCTACCGCGCGCTGCGGGCCGTGGCACCGCTGCGACGCGCCCCGCCGGCGGTGGGGCGCGCGACCGGGGCGAGCGCCTCGCTCACGATCCGCGCCTGCTCCTCCGCATGCTCCGACGCGTACCCCTCGGCGGGGCTCGCCCGCTCCGGACGCCCGTAGTAGCGGATCACGAGCGCGTTGCCGGTGGAGACGCGGAGGCGCGGGGCCACGAAGCTCCACGCCCCCTGGTTCTTCGGCTCCTCCTGCACCCAGGCGACCTCCTCGATCCGCTGGTAGCGGTCGACCAGGTTCGCCACCGCCTCATGCGGCCACGGGTAGAGCTCCTCGACCCGCACCACCGCGATGTGCGCCGGGACCCCCTTGGCGATGAGATCGTAGTAGACCTTGCCCGTGCAGAAGACGAGCCGCTGGACCGTGTCGCGCTTCCCCACCCCCTGCGGGTCATCGAAGACGGGGTGGAAGTCGCCCTCGCTCAGCTCCCCGAGCGTGGACGCCGCCTGCGCGAGCCGCAACAGCGACTTCGGCTGCATCAACACGAGCGGACGGCGCGGGGTCAGCAGCGCCTGGCGCCGCAGGATGTGGAAGTACTGGGCCGGCGTGCTCGGATAGGCGACGCGGAGGTTCCCCTCCGCACAGAGCTGCAGATAGCGCTCGAGCCGAGCGCTCGAATGCTCGGGGCCCTGGCCCTCGTAGCCGTGCGGGAGGAGCAGCACGAGCCCGGAGTCCTGCCCCCACTTCGCGCGATCCGACGCGATGAACTGGTCGATGATCGGCTGCGCCATGTTGCTGAAATCACCGAACTGCCCCTCCCACAGGGTGAGGGTGTCCGGGGCCGTGACGCTGTAGCCGTACTCGAAGCCCAACACCGCGAGCTCGGAGAGCGCCGAGTTGTACGCCTCGAAGGCGCTCGTCACACCGGGGAGATTGGCGAGCGGGGTGTAGGTGCCCCCCGTCGTCGGGTCGTGCAGCACCGCATGCCGATGCGAGAAGGTCCCGCGCTGCACATCCTGCCCTGTGATGCGCACAGGCGTCCCGCCGGCGAGGATCGACGCGAAGGCGAGCGCCTCCGCATGGCCCCAGTCGATGCCACCCGCCGGCCCGATCGCGTCCCGCCGGCGCTCGAGTTGCTTGGCGAGCCGGGGATGCGGGGTGAAGCCCGCGGGGTAGGTGAGGAGCGCCTCGTTCCACTGGGTGAGCTGCGTGGCCGGAACCGCGGTGCGGACCGTCGGGGAGGCGGGGGCCTCGCCCGCGGCATGGCCGATGGGCTCGGCGACCGGGGCCTTGGAGGCCTCGTACGCCTGCTGGAACCGCGCCGCCACCTCGGCGTCGAGCGCCTCGACCTGTGCCGGCGTCACGAGCCCTTCCGCCACGAGGCGGTTCCCCCAGACCTGCCGCGGGGTCGGATGCGCCTTGATCCGCTCATAGCGCTGCGGCTGCGTGAAGGTCGGTTCGTCCCCTTCGTTGTGCCCCCAGCGGCGATACCCGACGAGATCGACGAGGAAGTCCTTCTTGAACCGCGCCCGATAGGCCACCGCGATCCGCATCGCGATGATGCAGGCCTCGGCATCGTCGGCATTCACATGGATGATCGGCATCTCGAACCCCTTCGCCACATCGCTCGCATAGTGCGTCGAGCGCGCGTCGGTGGGATCGGTGGTGAAGCCGACCTGGTTGTTCACGATGATGTGGAGCGTCCCGCCCACGCGATACGCGCGGAGCCGCGAGAGGTTCATCGTCTCGGGGACGATCCCCTCGCCCGGGAAGGCGGCGTCGCCGTGGATGCAGATGGGGACCACCGTCGCCTCGTCGCGCTGGCGACGATCCGCGGCGCCGCGCTGCAGCGCCCGCGCACGCCCCTGCAACACCGGGTTCACGATCTCGAGATGGCTCGGGTTCGGCACGAGGGAGAGCTCGACCTCACCCGAGGGGGTCGGCCGCGTCCCCTCGTACCCCAGATGGTACTTCACATCGCCCGTGGAGGCCCCACCCAGATGATCGTGCCGCCCCTGGAACTCCCCGAGGATGAGCGGGAGGGGTTTGCCGAGCACGTGGGCGAGGACGCTGATGCGCCCGCGATGCGCCATCGCGATCGCCACATGCCGCGCGCCGGTGGCCGCCGACTCGGTGATAGCCGCGTCGAGCATCGGGACCAGGGCATCGGTCCCCTCGATGGAGAAGCGCTTGTACCCGACGAAGGTGCGGCCCAGGAAGCGCTCGAAGCCATCGACCTCCGTGAGGCGCCGCAACACCCCCTGCTTCTCCTCGGCCGTGAGCGGACGCGTCAGCTGTTCGGCGGTGAAGAGCTGCCGGAACCAGGCGCGTTCCTCCTCGTCGGCGAGATGCCCCACCTCGACGGCGAGGTTGGTGCAGTAGCGCTGGCGCAGGCGATTCGCGACATCCCGCGCGGTCGCGAGATGCGGGAAGCCGATCGAGGCGCCCGAGGTCTCATCGAGATCCTGCTCGGTGATCCCGTGGAACTCGGGGGTCAGCTCCGGTGCGCCCGGCGGGGGCGTGCCGAGCGGGTCGAGTTGGACCGCGAGATGTCCGAAGGTGCGGAGGTAGGTGGTGTAGCGGGCGGCACCGGCGACCTTGCGATCATGGTCCTCACTGCGCGGCGCGGTCGGCATCGCACCACCGGCCGCCTGTTCGGCGAAGCGGAAGAGCTGCCGCCATGACTCCTCGACGGAGGTCGGATCCTGACGATACCGCTCGAGCTGTTCGGCGGCGTAGGCGTCGTTGAAGACGCTGGAGACGGGGCCGGGGGAGGACATGCGAGGAATCTAACGCCCGCCCCCCACCGGCCGACGGGGCTCAGAGCTCGAGATCGCCCCCGGGATCCGCGCGGCGAAGGCGCCGCGTCCGCCCCTCCATCTCAGCGCGGCGCCGTGCCTCCTCGGCCTCGTCCCGGACCGCCTCGGCCCAGCGCGGGGCCCCGTCCCGGAGGGGCACGCGCACCACCATCCCCTCGGTCACCGGGCCACCCAGCTGGGTGGCCAGCACCAGGACCACCGCCCCCGTCGCATCGTCGACGAGCGTGACCTGGGCCGCCCGGCCCCGGCCCTCGATCCGATCCACGGCATAGCTTCTCGTCCCGGTGGTCATGGTGTGCTCCCGCGTTGGGTGGCGACGTGCACGCTCCCGTCCGTGCATCCGCGCACGGCGATGGTCCCGGACGCATCGGTGCGCAGGATCCGTCGGTCCGGCGCCTGCCAGAGGGCGAGCGCCTCGGGGTGCGGATGCTGGTAGGTGTTCCCCGCCCCGACCGAGATGACGGCGAGCGCGGGTCGTGCGGCCTGCACGAGCGCGGCGGTCGTCGCATTGCGACTCCCATGGTGTCCGACCTTCACCACCTGCACCCGCGGGATCGCCTCGGCCCGCGTCCAGTGGGCGAGGGCCTCGAGCTCGGCATCGCCGGTGAAGAGCGCGCGGAAGGCGCCATGACGGACGACCACCCCGATGGAGGCATCGTTCTGCTCCGTGGCCTGACGCCAGGGGGGCAGGACCTCCACCTCGAGTCCACCGATGCGGAGGGTCCGCGGTGACGCCTCGAGGAGGGTGGTCCCACGGCGCTCCAGCGCCGAGACGAAGTCCCGATAGATCCGGGTCGTGGTGACCATCCCGTTCTCCATCGCGTTCCGCACCGGCATCGCCTGCAGGATCGCGGGGAATCCCCCGATATGGTCGAGGTGGTTGTGACTCCCGATGATCAGCGCGAGGGAATCGACGCCCAGGGTGCGCAACCAGCGGAGCGCCGTCCCACGATCGGGTCCCGCATCGATCATCAGGGACCGACCATCGGGGGCGCGGATGAGCGCGGCATCCCCCTGCCCGATGTCGAGGAAGTGGATCAGGATCCCGGTCGGATCTCCGGTGACACAGGCAGCCGGCGCGGGGACGGCGGCTGGCAGCGCGGCGGCGGGACGCTGCGCCTCGAGGGCCGTCAGCGCGAGCATCCCCGCGAGGACGAACGACACCACCCCGCGCGCCATGCCCCTCATCGCTCCGCCAGCGCGAACCGGTTCCGGCCGTGCGCCTTCGCGCGATACATCGCGCGGTCGGCCGCCTGCATCGTGTCGGCGACCTCACTCCCGCCGTCGAAGAGGGCGATCCCGATGCTGCCGGGCGACTGATGCGCCACCGTCGTCGCGACGCCGTCGGGATCCCGTATGGGGAGATGATGCACCGCGGCGAGCCGGTCGAGGAGCTTCGTCGCCAGCCCCTCTGCCACGACCCGCGCGCGCCCGGGATCCACGTCGAGCGAGGGGAAGAGCACGACGAACTCATCCCCCCCGATCCGCGCCACCGTATCGCTCTGGCGTACCTCGCGCCCCAGACGCTCGGCCACGCCGAGAAGGAGCAGATCCCCCACGGCATGCCCGTGGCTGTCGTTCACGCGTTTGAAGTGGTCGAGGTCGATGAACAGCAGGGCGCCGTGCGCCCCCGACCGCTTGGCCTGCGCGATCGCCATCGCGAGCCGATCGGTGAGGAGCCGACGGTTCGGCAGATGCGTGAGCGCATCATGATCCAGACTCGCCGCCAACGCCGTCGAGGCCCGCTCGAGGCGCCGCAGGAGCAGCCCGATCATCGCGACCAACAGGACCACGATGGCGGCGAGGACGCGCGTCTCGAGCCCCGGTCCGGCTAGGCCGACGGCGACCCCGACCCCCGCGACGATCCCGATCACGACCCAGTGCGCCTTGGTCATGCCCTCACGATACGGCGCAGACCGCCAACGCGCCTCTCACGCTCCCGGGATGGCGGGGTCCGATGACGTGATCGGTGGCGTGCGGACCAACCGCACGGGGATCCCCCCGTTCCGGGTGGCCAGGACCTCCGTGAAGGGGAGGCGTACCGCGCCCTCCAACCGCCGGTCGGCACTCAGGAGGGCCACCCGCCACCCCGCTCCGTGGGCACGGACGAGCTGACCGAGCCGGGCGAAGAGGTCGCGGAGCCCCTGCGTCTCGCCGACCCGCACCCCGTACGGCGGGTTGGCGAGGAGCAGCCCTCCTGCGCCGTCGGGCCAGGTGAGCGCGGAGAGCGGCGCGCACCGGAAGGTGATGTCGGCGGCGACACCGGCGCGCGTGGCGTTGGCGGTGGCGTTCGCGATCGCCCCTGCATCCCGGTCCGAGGCCACGATCGGCGCCGGGGCCTGCGGGAGGATCTCGGCGCGCGCCGCCGCGCGGGCGGCCTCCCACACCGCGGGATCGCTCGTCGGCCACTGCTCGGCGGCGAAGCGCCGGTGCAGGCCGGGCGCGATCCGGCGGGCGAGCATCGCCGCCTCGATCGCGATCGTGCCGGAGCCGCACATCGGGTCGAGCAGCGGGGTCGCGGGATCCCACGCGGCCCCTCGGAGCATCGCCGCGGCGAGGGTCTCCCGGAGCGGCGCCCGTCCCACCGCGAGGCGATACCCACGCCGATGGAGCAGCGCACCGGAGGTATCGGCGGAGATCGTGCACACATCGTGATCGAAGCGCACGACGAAGCGCTGCGGCACCGCCGACGGCTCGTCCTCGTCGGTGTCGTCGGCCGCCGCCGTGCCGATCTGGAGCTGTGGGATCGCGCGCTGCATCGCCTCGAGGACCCGCTGGGCCACGGCATCGGAGTGATAGAGACGCGACTTGCGACAGGTGACGCGCACCGCGACCGAGGCGCCGGGCGCGAGCACGCGCCCCCACGCCACCTGGCGCGCGGCCCGCTCGAGTTCGTGGAAGGCCGTCGCTCGGAACTGCGCGAGGCGCACGAGCACCCGCGAGGCGAGCCGGCTCTCCAGGTTCACGCGCGCGAGGGTCGCCTCATCGGCACGGAACTCCACCCCACCGGGGACGACCCGGTTCGGGATCCCGAGGTCCGCGAGCTCGGCGCCGAGGAGGGGTTCCAGGCCCAGCGCGGCGATCGCGAAGGCGTCGACGGACGCGGTCACGGGGGGCGCGGACCGCGTCGGGATCGGGGTCGTCACGCCGCTGGCGCGGCGGTGCGGCGGCGCCACTCCCAGACCCGGAACCCGAGGAGGCCGGCGAGGACGAGGCCTCCGAGGACCGGGTCGGCGAGATCCTTCTTCACGCTCATCCCCCAGTGCACGACGCCGAGCACGGCGATGAGATAGACGAGGCGATGCAGTCGCTGCCACCGCCGCCCGAGCCGACGGATCATCCCCTGGGTCGAGGTCACCGCG
>CAIVJV010000263.1 GCA_903906325.1 uncultured Gemmatimonadota bacterium | reverse complement strand
GTGGATGCACCCGGAAGGGTTGGTCGGGGCGGTCGCCAAGGTGCGCGCCGCAGCGCCCGCTGGTACCCCGGTCGCCGTCACGGAGCGCGGGACCTTCTTCGGCTATGGCGACCTCGTGGTCGATATGCGCAGCTTCGCGCGGATGCGGGAGGCCTGCGCCGCCCCGGTGATCTTCGATGCGACGCACTCCGTGCAGCGCCCCGGCCAGGGGGCCGGTGGGGCCTCCGGTGGCGCGCGGGAGTACATCCCGCCCCTTGCGCTCGCCGCCTGCGCCGCGGGGGCGGACGGGCTCTTCATGGAGACCCACCCTGACCCCGCCAACGCGCCGAGCGACGGGCCGAACATGATCCCACTCCATGAGCTTGACGCGCTCATCGCGCGCTGCGTGCGGGCCTGGGAGGTCGGACGCGCATGAGTGGCACCGCCACCTCGACCTCGCCCACCGTCGTCGGCATCGATCCCACGGTGGCGCGCCGCATCCGGCTCGTCTGCTTCGACGTGGACGGCGTCCTCACCGATGGCGGGATCATCCTCGGGGACAGCGGCGGCACGCGGGTCGAACTCAAGCGCTACGACATCCAGGACGGCCTCGGCGTCTTCCTCCTCCGCCAGGCGGGGCTCCGCACCGCGATCATCACCGGGCGGGAATCCCAGAGCGTCGCGTTGCGCGCCGAGGAGCTGCAGGTGGACGAGGTGATCCAGGATCGGCAGGCCCGGAAGGTCCCGGCGCTGACGGCGCTGATCGAGCGGCTCGGGCTCCGATGGGAGGAGGTCGCCTTCGTCGGGGACGATCTGCCCGACCTCGGCGTCCTTCGGCGCGTCGGCCTCCCGGTCTGCGTGGGGAACGCCACGCCGGAGGTCCGGCGCGTGGCCACGGTGCACCTGACCCGCCACGGCGGGGCCGGGGCCGTGCGCGAGTTCGTCGAGTGCCTCCTCCGGGCGCGGGGCGAATGGGAGACCCAAGTGGAGGCCTACGTCGCGAGCCGGGAGCGTGTGGCATGACCCCCGAACAGATGATCGCCCGCGGACGACAGGTCCTCCACCTCGAGCGCGATGCGATCGGCGTCGCCTCGGACCGGCTGGGTGCGGCCTTCGCCGACGCGGTGCGGCTCCTGCACGCCTGCACCGGCCGCGTCATCGTCGCGGGCGTCGGGAAGTCGGGCTTGATCGGTCGCAAGATCGCCGCGACCCTCACGAGCACCGGGACCCCCGCGACCTTCCTGCATCCCACGGAGAGCGTGCACGGGGATCTCGGGATCGTCGGGGCGCACGATGTCGCCATCCTCCTCTCCAAGAGCGGGGAGACCGTGGAGCTCCTCCCGTTGATGGAGCAGCTCGCGCGCCTCGGGGTCCCGACCATCGCCATCACCGGCCAGGCGGACTCCATGCTCGGCCGCCAGGCACGCGTCACGCTCGACGCCGCCGTGCGCGAGGAGGCCTGTCCGCACGACCTCGCCCCGACCACGAGCACGACGCTCGCCCTCGCCCTGGGGGATGCCCTCGCGGTCGTCCTCCTCGAGGCGAAGGGGTTCCGCCGCGAGGACTTCGCGCGCTTCCATCCCGGCGGGGCGCTCGGACGGCGGCTCCTGCTCCGCGTCCGTGACGTGATGCTGGCGGACGATCTCCCGATCCTCCCGCCCACCGCGACCATGCGCGAGGCGGTGGTGGAGCTGGCCAAGCGGCGCGGGATCTGCCTCGTCGGGGATGCGGCGCACCAGCTGCTCGGGGTGATCACGACGGGGGACCTCACGCGACTCATGGAGTCGGGTCGCGACGTCTTCAGGATCCCCGTCGTCGAGGTGATGCATCGCACGCCGAAGGTGATCGAGGTGGACGCGCTGGCGAGCGCCGCCGTGCATCTGATGGAGACCAAGGGCGTGGTCGCGGTCCCGGTCCTCGATGCCGATCGGCGGATCGTCGGCGTGGTGCATCTGCACGATCTCCTCCGCGCCGGGGCGGCCTGATGCGTCGTCCCCGTGGGATGGTGGTGGGCCTTGGGATCGCCGTCCTCCTCGGGGCGGCGTGCGGGCGCGGTGATGACCGTATCTCCGCGGCGGTCTCCGGCGGCTTGCTCGACTCGGCCGATCAGGTGGCGTTCGGCTTCCGGACCCTAGTGACCGATGGGGGGCTCCTGCGCGCCGAGGTCTTCGCCGATACGGCGCTCTTCCAGAACCAGAACACCAAGATCGTCCTCCTGCGCGTCTCGGGGGACTTCTTCGGGGCGACCGGGGCCAAGGCCGCGACCACCACCGCCGTGCGCGGGACCTTCGACACCCGCTCCAGCACCCTCGAGGCGTTCGGTGACGTGGTGGTCACCTCGGTGGATGGTCGGGTGCTGCGTACCCCGTATATCCGGTACGATCGGTCCTCGAACCTGGTCTATTCGGATTCCGCCTTCGTCCTCACCGAGCCGGGGGAACGTGAGATGCGTGGGATCGGGTTCCGTACGGACCCCAATCTGAGCGCCATCGAGGTGCAGCGGATCCGGAGCGGCAAGGGCGGTACCTTCACCCTGCCGGACGGATCGTGAGGCGTACCGGTCCGTTCGTCGTCATGCTCGCCCTCGCGACCGGTGGCACGGAGGTCGCGGCCCAGGCCGGCACCACGCGTCCCTGTGTGTTGGAGTTCACCGGGGTCACGCGCCGCGGGGTCCTGACGACCTCCATGCGGGTCACCACGATGGCGGACGGGGCGAAGCACACCTTCATCAGCGGCGGCGTCGACGCGACCTGTCGTGGGCAGGGGAACCGACTCCTAGCGGACAGCGCGGAGCACTACGCCGATCGGCAGGAGCTGATCCTGATCTCGAAGGTGCGATACACCGATGAGCGGATGCGGCTCGACGCCGACCGGATGGTGTACCTGCTCGAGACCGAGCGCCTCGTCGCGACCGGGAGGGTGAAAGGCACATCGGCGGGGGGGGCGCGCTTCACGGGTCCGGAGCTCACCTACCTCCGTGCGCGGCCCGGGATCCGCACCGTCTCCTCGTGGCGGGCCCCCGGCCGTCCCACGGTCCGCCTCGCGACCGCGCGGTCGGACGAGGTGCGGGCCAAGCGGGTGACCGCCAGCCCGGCCGATTCCATGGATGTCACCGCCGACGTGGTCTGGTCGGAGAACGATTCGCTCGTCTGGGCGCGGGGCTCGGTCGTGATGGATCGGCACGACCTGCAGGCGACCGCCGACTCCGCCTTCCTCGATCAGGGGACCGAGCATGTGCGGCTCCGCCGGTCCCCGAAGATCGTCGGTTCGGGCGAGCGGACCTTCACCATGGTCGGGCGCGAGATCGACCTCTGGTCGCGCACCCAGGCGCTCGAGCGGGTGCTCGCCACCGGCGCGGCGCGCGTCGATGGCGACTCCGTGGTGTTGCGGAGCGATACGGTCGATGTCCGGATCCTCGCGGACCGGATGGATCGGGTGATGGCGTGGGGCGACCGGGCGTTCGCCGAGGCCCAGCGACAGCAGATGGAGGCGGACTCGATCGAGATGCGCATGCCGGGGCAGGTCCTGGAGGAGATGCAGGCCTTCGGCCGAGCGATGTCCCGTGCGGCGGTCGATACCGCGCGCATCACCTCGTCCGACCCCGACTGGATCGCGGGCGACACGGTGATCGCCCGCTTCGAGACCGTGCCACGCAGCCTGACGGACACCGCGCGGACCACACGGCTCACCGAGGTGCAGGCGCTCGGCTCCGCCCGTGCCTTCCAGCAGTTCGCCTCCGAGGACGGCGGGAAGGACCGTCCCAATCTCAGCTACAATCGCGGCCGGGTGATCATCGTCCGGTTCGAAGGCGGGGAGGTCGCGCGCGTCGATGTGCAGGACCGTGCCTCCGGCCTCTATCTCGAGCCCGCCCCCGCGCCCGCCGATTCCACGCCCTCCACCGTCCCGGCCCCCGGGCGACGGACGCCATGACCGATACCCCCACGCCCCTCATCCCCTCCGCGATGGATCCGGAGCTCCAGCGGCTGACCGCGGGGGACCGTTCCTCGCTCCTCTGCCTGCTCGCGGTCAGTGAATGGGCGACGCCCGAGGGGACAGCGCCCTTCCAGGAGGTCGCGACCGCCTACCGAATGGAGTACATCGCATCGCTTGCGGCCGAGGGACGGCGTGCGGAGGCCGAGATGGAGGCGGGCCGCCTCTCGCTTGACGAGGTCCGTCGGCATCTCGCCCAGACGGTGGTCCCGCGGCTCGTGGCCGCTGGGGCGCTCCGCGAAGGGGAGCGTGACGCCGCCGGGATCCCCGCGGCCCTGACCCTGACCGAGCCGTTGGCGGGGTACCATCGCGAGACGCCCGCCGCGTTCCGCGACCGGGTGCGGCAGCTCGCCGCGACCCCGTCCGCGCCGCCGGGCCGCCCCGCCGAGGCGCCCATGCAGATCGCCACGACCGGGGGGAGCGTCCTGCAGGCCGCTGGGCTGATGAAGACCTACCGGGAGCGGCACGTCGTGAACCAGGTGGCGCTCGATCTCCGACAGGGGGAGATCGTGGGACTCCTCGGACCAAACGGGGCGGGGAAGACGACGACCTTCTACACCATCGTCGGGCTCATCCCGCCGGATGCGGGCACCATCCGCATCGACGGGGAGGACGTCACGGAGATGCCGATGTTCCAACGCGCGCGGCGCGGCATCGGCTACCTCTCGCAGGAGCCCTCGATCTTCCGGAAGCTCACCGTCGAGGAGAACATCCTCGCGATCCTCGAGACGCTCCCGATCTCGCGGGCCGAGCAGGAGGCCCGGCTGGAGCAGCTCCTCGACGAGCTCAGCATCAAGCATCTCCGAGCGAGCAAGGCCTTCGCCCTCTCGGGTGGCGAGCGTCGCCGGCTCGAGATCACCCGCGCGCTCGTGACGAATCCCAAGTTCATGATGCTCGATGAGCCTTTCGCCGGCGTCGACCCGATCGCGGTGCATGACATCCAACAGATCGTCGCCTCGCTCAAGGGGCGCGGGATCGGGGTGTTGATCTCGGATCACAATGTGGAGCAGACCCTCGATATCGTGGACCGCGCCTACATCATGTTCGACGGGGCGGTGAAGGTCTCCGGGACGGTGGAGGAACTCGTCTTCGACGACACCGTCTCGCAGGTGTACTTCGGGCCCACGCTCACGGCACGGCTGCGCGAGCGCTTCCGGGCGGAGCATCCCAGCCCCGAGCCCCCTGCTGGATGAAGACGGGGCTGCAGCAATCGGCGCGGCTCGGGCAGGAGCTGCGAGCGAATCCACGCCTCTACCAGGCGATGGACATGCTCTACATGCCGCTGATCGACCTGCAGCAACATCTCAAACAGGAGTTACTCGAGAACCCCTTCCTCGAACTCGTCGAGGAGGGCGAGAATGGCGAAGCCGAGGGAGAGGAGGGGACGACCGAGGGGGAGCTCGACGTCGCCGCCGAGGAGCCGGAGGCGCCCCCGGCCGCGGAGACCACGGACGACGAGGCGGCCTGGGAGGATCTCCTCCTCGATGGCGTCGACGAGGATGGCGCCCGTGCCCCGCGCGAGACGCGCGAGTACGTCGAGCCCGTCACCATCGAGGCCCGCGACCTCTCGGACCACCTCCGTGATCAGGTACGACTCCTCGACCTGAGCCCGCGCGATCACCTTCTCGCCGACGAGTTCATCGGCAACATCAACGATGAGGGGTACCTCACCGCGACCCTCGAGCAGATCCTCTCGGGGATCAATGCCGTGATCGCCGAGGCGGAGGCGGCGGCCGAGGACGACCGCGAGGCCCCGCGGTTCACCATGCCCGAGGTGGAGCGGATGTTACGGACCATCCAGGCCCTCGAGCCCGCGGGCGTGGGCGCCCGGACGCTTCAAGAGTGCCTGACCCTCCAGCTCCACGAGGCGGGACTCGTCGACACCCTCGCCGAGCGGCTGATCCGGGAGTTCTTCGACGACCTGCTCGCGCATCGCTGGGTGGAGATCGGCCGACGCATCGGGGTCGCCCCCGGCGAGGTCCAGGCCGCGGCCGACGCGGTGGCGCGGCTCACCCCGAAGCCCGGGCTCGGCTACGCGACGCGCGCGGCCGACTATCTGACCCCGGACCTCATCGTCGAGCGGATCGACGGGGAGTACCTCGTCTTCGTCAACGACGGGGATCTCCCCCGGCTCCGCGTGAGCCGTGCCTACCAGGAGGTCGCGCGCGACAAGCGCAAGTTCGACGCCGAAAGCAAGGAGTTCATCAGTTCGCGCCTGAGTGCCGCGCAGTGGCTCATCCAGGCCATCGAACAGCGCCGGCAGACGATGCTCAAGGTGATGCACTTCATCGTCGATCGGCAGAAGGAGTTCTTCGAGAAGGGGATCCAGGGGCTACGGCCACTGACTCTCCGCGAGGTCGCCGACGCCATCGGGATGCACGAGTCGACCGTCTCGCGCGTGACCCACGAGAAGTACGTGCAGACTCCGCGCGGGGTCCTCCCGCTCAAGTTCTTCTTCTCCTCCGGGCTGCGGAGCAGCGAAGGGGACGACGTCTCCGCCCGCGGGATCCGCGCGGCGATCGAGAAGATGATCGCCGAGGAGGACCCGCATGCCCCGCTCACGGACCAGGCGATCGTCGAGCGCCTCGAGCGCGACGGGGTGCAGATCGCCCGCCGCACCGTGGCCAAATACCGTGACCAGCTCGGCGTCCTCCCCGCGCGCCTGCGGAAGCGCCTCTGACCTTGGATGACCCGTCTATGACCCTCGCGACCCGTCCCACCGCCGCCGCCGCGCTCACGCGCACCATCCGCGTCTCGATCCTCGTCCCCGCCAAGGACGAGGCGGAGAACCTCCCGCGCTTCCTCGCACTCTGCGCCGAGATGATCGCGGCCCAATCGGTGGGGTACGAGGTGGTGGTGATCGACGATGGCTCGCGTGATGCGACCCCGTCCGTGCTCGCCGAGGCGGTGCCGCGGTATCCCTTCCTGCGGGTCGTGACCCACCGGACGCAGCGTGGGATCGCGGACGCGCTCCGCTCCGGCTATCTCGCCGCGCAGGGAGACATCCTCGTCTTCTATCCCGCCGATCTGCAGTTCCTCCCGGCGGACATCCCGCGACTCTGTGCCCCGATCCTCGCCGGCCGATTTCGCGTTTTCGCTGAATGTACCGAATGGCCGGTATGACGCGATCCACGCCTTCCTGACGGCGGGAGGTGTTGCCGGGTCGAAGACGCGGATCGAGGTGCAGTTCCAGTACACGGATGGAACGTCCGCGTCTCGCATTGTGGCGATTCCTGACTGGATGCAGGCGGTGGTGGATACGGAGTCTGTGTATCGGCTGGTCACCGGATTGGACAGGGTCAGCAGTGAGGCGACCAGTTATTTCAATTCCAACCAGGCATCGATTTTTGGAATTCGGTTGGAACCGGATGCGGCGAAGGAGTTGGGCAGTCTTCACATCAGTGCGGTCGATGTGCCGGGATCGGTGGTGTTTTTCGGCGCAACCGGAGTGGTGGCTCCTGCACAAAACCAACCGCCGGTGATCGCGGCAATCACTGATCAGACAGTGGACGAACAGTCGGAATTGCGCGTGAATGTGTCGGCCACAGATCCCGATGGTGACCGGGTGGCCTACTCCCTCGTGCAGGCTCCCGCCGGGGCGGTGATCGATTCCCGCACCGGGCTGTTTCGCTGGACTCCCGGAGAAATGCAGGGACCGTCGGAGTCGGTGGTGACTGTG